>CAYXFC010000052.1:0-6744 GCA_964464155.1 uncultured Pseudomonadales bacterium | reverse complement strand
CCTACTACAAAAATATTTTCAGTCAAAAGCAAAGAATACATTCCAATAGCAAATAATAAAATTAGACCAATACGGACAAATATATTTTCAGGCAATAAAAAGTAAAAAAGATTAAGGGCTGTAATAAAGTAAGTTGGTAATATTGGTGCTATAAACCAGGCAATTTTGTGTAGGTCTTCTTTTAGGCTCCATATTGTTAGTAGTATTGAAAATATGGCCAAAACGCCAATTATAATATAACGACTTAAATCATTAGTAATTGCCTGTACTATCATTATTCCAAAAGATAACAATAAAGAAATTAAGACAAATTTACGTCTTTTAGAAAGTTTTAAAAGCCAAGAAGTTTTAGATTTGTTGGGCATTATGGTAAATTTCCTGGACGTCATCATGATCGTCAACTACATCATAAAAATTTTCAAACCGCTCAAATGCTTTTTTATCTAAATCAATCATACTTTTAGGTACCATTCCGATTTTTGATTCTTCAACGACAAGTTTTAATTGGGACATAGCTTCGGCACAAGAGTGGGTGTTTGCTGGATCAACAATTATTTGCCAGATGTTGTCTCCCAAATCCTTTATATCTTCAGCACCCAAATCGATTAATTGTAATTGTAAATCATCAGATTCTATATTGTCTGGTAAAGAAACTGTAATTATTCCTTTGCGATCAAAGTTGTATGATACCGTACCTGCACTGCCCAAAGTTCCCCCATTTTTATCAAGCAAAGATCTTATTTCAGAATTAGTACGATTCTTATTATCAGTTACGCACAAAATCATCATAGCAACTTGATTAGGTCCAAAACCTTCATATACTATTTCTTCATACATCTGCCCCTCAACTCTTCCTGCTCCTTTATCAACTGCTCTTTTAATATTTTCTTTAGGCATATTTTCAGCTCTAGCTCTTTCTATAGCAAGTCTTAGTCTGGGATTAAAATCAGGATTATCAGATCCTCCTTCTCTCACTGCTATACTGATTTCTTTAGAATAACGGGAAAATATTTTGCCTCTTTTAGCATCAAGAATTGCTTTTCCATGTTTTATAGTCGCCCATTTAGAATGTCCAGACATATTTAAGTATTTAAGTAATAGAGTAATAAAGTATTAATTTTACGTGTTATTTTTAATTTATCGCCCTATATCTTTCTAACTTTTTAACTAATATGTATTTTATCACTCTTGACAGAAAATCCCAACTTAGGTATCTTTAACCACGATGAACATTGCAACAGTAGCCATCCAAAAGGCTCTTGCCAACCAATGGCAGGAAGCAATTGAACTCAATCTTCAAATTTTATCACAGGATGATAACAATATTGATGCCCTTAATCGTCTTGCCCAAGCTTATATTCAAACCGGTAATCATTGTGAAGCCCAACGCGTATTGAATAATATTTTAGCATTAGATAAATACAACCCCATTGCTACCCGTAATCTGGAGAAGGTCAAATGTATTTCTAGCAATCTGACCTTTACCAATCATCCCGCACCCAAACCATTTAGTTTTATTGAGGAACCAGGCAAAACTAAAGTAGTATCACTAATCAGAACAGGAGAAAGAAATGTGTTGGCTAATCTACAATCATGTATTGAGCTTGACATCCAAATAAGACAAAAAACGGTATCTTTTTATTATCAAAAAAAATATATCGGTAGACTTCCAGACGATGTTGCCCACCGACTTATTTGGTTACATGGAAGAGATAATAAATATCAGGCTTACATTAAATCAGTTGAAAAAAATATGGTTAAAGTTTTTTTGAGAGAATTAAAATGCAGCACTCGCAATAAAGATATAGCTTCTTTTGTAGCTTCCCCCATCATCCATAACGAAAACGAAGAAGACTAGTATAACTCAGAGTTTGTGTAATATTTGATGAAATAATCATCTCCTAAATACAAAGCCACATCGGAACGTTGAGTAATAGAATTATCAACAACTATAGGAAAATGGAAAAATTCAGCAAAACGACGCACATTAGCGTTAATTTTCTTAGCGTCTGAAACGTATAAAGTACTGGTTTTTTTAAATTCCAACGCTTGGCGTATTCCGATTACGTCAAAGCCAGAGTTAGCAGTAATCCGGCGCATATTATTTGCTAGTCCATCTTGATCGGTAGCGTTATATAATTCCCAGGTTAATTTTTCCTGTAAAAAAACTGGATTTGCCAGCTCTTGTAACACAAATGTAGTCAAAACATTATCATCTATTACCAAAATTTGCGAACCATCTGGTATTATTTTAGTTTTTAAAAATTCATTTGCGGCTTGATAGTATTTTATTTCACTGATTTTTAGATTACTCACATACACCAGTAACCTTATCTTGTCCCATGCAGTTAGATTACTGTTACTACGATTGAATAAAGAATATAAAATTAACTTATTCAATTTAAGATCTTTTCCTTTGGCTCCAGTAATATATCCATCTGTTAAAATTCCTATAGATTGAGTTATGCTATCTTTTAGCAATTGCCCTAACTTTATATGTTCCTGTAAAGCTAGGGCTTTGATTTTATCAACTCTGTAATCTTGAAATCCCAAAGCTAGCGGTAATAACATATCGGATGGGAAACTGACAATTAATGCCTCACGAAGAACTGGATCAAACTTAACCAAACCTAGCTCGTTATTAAATTCATAAGCTATTACTAATTGATTTTCTCCATCCCAAACTGCATTTTTGACACTAATAAAAGCACTTTTAATAATAAAAATTAAAATTAAAAATAATAAAAAAATAATTCCGATGCGTAAACTGATTAAAGTTTTGCGTGATAATTTTATTTGAATTCGTTTATGACTTGGATTAGCCAAATGGATAGATGAACGTTTGCGGGCAGCTTTTTTTACCATAGAAAAATGGTAGCATAAACTTAATAATACCTGTAATCATAAAATTATATATTAGAGGAATTATGATTTTTAATTATTTTCTCCCTTATCTGCTCACACAATCTAATCATAAACCGCACGTTATGAATCGAAGCTAAACGGTAATACAGCAATTCCTGGGATTTAAATAAATGTCTTAAATAAGCACGGGTGTAACCAGCTTTACAAGTCTGGCAATCACATCCCTCCATAATCGGCGTTTTATCTTTTTTGAACTGGGCATTTACGATTAATAATCTACCCTTACTATTAAACTCAGAGACAAAACGAATTCTGTTGGGACTAGTTGGGTCAAAACTATCTCCTTCTAAATATCCATGATACAAAGATCCATTACGGGCTAGACGAGTTGGCGCTACACAGTCAAAAATATCAGTGCCAGATAGTGCCATATCTACCACATCTTGGGGATCCCTACCCACTCCCATAGCATAAAATGGTTTTTGACTAGGAATTATTTCTTTGACCCAACTAATATGTTCTCTGGTCTGGTCCATATAAAAACCAACCGATACTCCACCAATGGCAATACCTGGTAAATCTAAATCAGCAACAAATTTGGCGCTTTCCTGTCTTAAGTCTTTGTAGTTGCCACCTTGAATAATCCCAAACAAAGCTTGATTATTTTGATCTTTTAGCCATTCATTCTTACTGCGTTTAAGCCAGGCATGCGTTCGTTGCATTGCTGATATTACATACTTTTTGTCTTCCATAGGAGTACATTCATCAAAGGCCATGATAATATCGGCTCCCAAAGCTCTTTGTATTTGGATGGAAGTCTCTGGTGTCAATCTCTGTTGTGAGCCATCCAGATGAGAATAAAAGGTTACTCCATCTTCATCAATACGCGCCGGTCTTTGAATACTGCGTGATTGATATAAATTTTTTTGATAAGGATTCATCTCTTTAAATGGAATATGAGTAGACAAAGCTTGAGTATTTCCTTTTCCCAAAGAAAAAACCTGAAACCCACCGCTATCAGTAAGCATTGGTTTATCCCAGTTGATAAATCGATGCAAACCACCAAAATCATGTATCAATTGCTCTCCAGGGCGCAAATGCAAATGATAAGTATTACCCAGAATAATTTGAGCACCGCTAGCCTCAACATCCTCCGAAGACAATGCTTTGACCGATCCTACCGTTCCTACCATCATAATCATGGGAGTTTTTACAATACCATGTGGGGTGTGAATCTCCCCTGCCCTAGCAGCAAATGGTGTTTGTTCTTTGATGATAAATTTGAACATTCTTATATGCGCTTTTTTAAAGAAAATATCAAGAACATAGTTTTCGAATTCTAAATGTCATCGTAATGTTTGACGTCTTTCTGAGAAGACAAGTTCGATGACATTGCATGAGAAAACTATGATCCTGAATTTTTCTTTTATAAGCGAGAGTTTTCTTTTGTCCATTTCTTTTGCGGTCAAAAGAAATGGACACATATTTATATTAATTTTCCCAACGCTCTATTTAAATCCCCCGGTAGCTTACTTTCAAACTCTAACCTTTCTCCACTTAAGGGATGTAAAAACGAAAGCTTTGCCGCATGCAAAAACACTCTCGGACACCACGTCAAATCCTGCTTAAGTCGCTTTCCTAAGTACAAAGAATCAGAAACTATCGGATATCCCAAATGCGAAAGATGAACTCTAATCTGATGTGTCCTACCGGTGAATATATTTACTCTAATTATGCTATATAGGTTGTTAAACTGGTCTTTATAAATATGATCTATTTGATAAGCAGAACGTGCCATCTTACCATCTACGTCCACACAAAATTTGTGCCGGTTTAGAATATTTCTTTTTATAGGCAAATTGATAGTACCAGTTTTTGGCACCGGAATACCATGTACTAAAGCTAAGTATTCTTTGGCTGTTTTGCGTTGTTTAAACTGGTTTTTGAGAGCTTGAAAAGCTTCCACAGTTTTAGCTAAAATTAATAAGCCACTAGTTTCTTTATCCAACCTATGCACTACTCCCGACCTATTTATAAATTCCTCTTCTTCTTTATTGGAAAATTGAAAAACTTGTCCTGAGCTTGTCGAAGGATTGAAAATTGAAAATTTATTCTCCATCCAATCTTGAATAGTTTCCCCTTCTACCGAATCAGCTCGATTAACAACTACTCCAATTGGTTTTTCAATAACTAAAAAAGTGTCTTCTTCGTGAATTATATTAATTGGTAACATAATTTAACTACAGAATTTATAACAAGTTTTCGACTAAGCCTTGTGTGTGGGGAAATCCAGCACAGCGCTAATTTTTTATCTAAAAACTAATGTATTAGTGAGATATTTAATTACTATTTATTATTTCTTTTGATAACAAAAAAATCACCCCAAAAGATATTACCATATCTGCAAAATTAAATACTGGAAACCATACAAAAGTATGAATCCAGTCTACCACTCCAACATAAATTAACCTGTCAATAAAGTTACTTATTCCAGCTGCTAATATTACCCAGTATATCAATGATGGGGAGGTTTGTTTTATTAACCAAAAACACAAAATTGCTAAACCGATAATGCCAAACCAGGCTGGAACAACACCCCAAATACCCCTTTGATTAAAAACGATTATTTGAGCAAAATATTTAATAATTATATATTTTGATATTTGATCTGCTACTATAACTGTCACGGGCAGTATTATTTTAATCAATTTTCTATCTATTAGTGAGTTAAGCATCGTTATCATAAACTATTTACGAGATCTAAAAAAGCGTTTACCAGATGCGGAAGTGAGATTATTGTTGTGATTAGTATTATCTTTTAAGTCCGCTGTACTTGAAGTTAAAGCAGTTGTTGCAATTAGATTGTTATCATCTTTAATTGTTGTAGGTGCCAGTTTTTGAGAATTAGTTTTGTTTGGTTTTAATGAAAATTCATTACCCGTTTGCTTCCAAAACAGAAAAATGGTAATAAGCAACATCCCTAATAACAAAATTTGTCTAAAACTAATAAAAAATAAAATTGGTTGTCTTATTAAAGTAAAATCTAGAAATATATGAAACAAGCTTAAGAAAAATAAATATGAAAGCCACAAAAATCCGGGTTTAGCATCACTGCGTCCATTACAATACCAGGTATATAAACGATAGTGTTTATCAAAATATCTAACCAACCAAATCAGAAAAAATAAAAAGGGTATTTCATATAGACTTAGAGGATGTTGTCTGCCATCAAATCCTGGAAAAGGTAGTCCCCATGGCAAATTGGTATTTGCTCCAACAAACGAACTATCAAAAAATTGACCGATTCGTAAAAGTATTTGACTAACAATGACTCCCACAACTGCCATATCGGCGATTTCAAAATACTCCCATTTTTTTCGATTACAAATCAAAGCCACACCAATCATAAATCCAATTAAAAATCCAAACCAAGATATTCCATGGCTACCAACAGGATCAATCCAATTTCTAACAGAAATACCAAACTCAGCAAAATGACTAATAATATACCCCACTCTTGCTCCAACCAAACCAATGAACGAAGATAAAAATATTAAGTCAAAAATATCACCATCTTCAATATGTTCTTGTTTGGCCCGACGCCAAATAAAAAAGCCACCTAAAAAGAAGCTGAAAATAGATAAAACACCTATAGTGGTAATGGTGATGGGTCCAAAAGCAAAAAGTACTGGAAACAAATTGAGTTTCTAATAATTAATTAGTAATATTACTTATTACATATTAGTTATTATTTGCTTATATTTTACCTGATTTCTAATTATTAACAAACATTGATTAGCTATAATTTGCATACACATGATATACTTACTATTTGTTAAATAATTTTTTTATTTTCTTAAAAATATTATCCTGAATTGA
>CAYXFC010000051.1:0-6812 GCA_964464155.1 uncultured Pseudomonadales bacterium | reverse complement strand
GGTGGGATTGGGATAAGAAAAAAATCACTCAGAATCTGGAAGTTTTAAGCGGAGGCGATTTGGAAAAATTGAGAAGGTTAACTTAAGTTTAACTTTTTAAAACTAATCCTTTGTTTATCCAAGCTGTATTTTATAAAAATACACAATAAATTGCTCTAATTGCCAATAAGATAAGAAATACAACTTCTTTTTTACTCCACTTCTTCACTTCTCCAAATAAACGCTGAAATATTGATTCCTCCGTTGGCTAAATTAATCGCCTTTTTCAATTCATACTGACTGATAGTTCCATTCAGGGGTTCTCTGTTGGGAATAATGCCGGTGTAGTATTTTTGCAGCATGGGCAAAGCTTCTTTTTCTCCCAATTGTCCCAATGCCCAGATAGCAGAATTACGTTCCTGAAAACTACGGTTTTCATCATCCAGCAAGCTGGATAGAGCTTGGGTACAGTTGTTACTACCATAAGCTGCCTTGGCAATAGTGCATTGATTTTTTACTTCAAATCCAATCCAAACGCAGGCAATCACAAAAAACATGATAAAAATGCTAGCTCCAATAGCGGCGAGATAAAGCAGTTTGTTAATAATTTTATTAATTTTCATAGTCTTCTCTCTCTGCTGTATCAGTAAAAATATCTTCAATTTTTACTTTAAACAGCTTAGCAATCTTAAAAGCTAATTTTAAGGAAGGCAGATATTTGTCGCTTTCAATAGCAATTACCGTTTGACGGCTAACGCCGATTTTATCTGCCAATTGTTCTTGAGTAAGATGATGAATAGCCCGTTGGACTTTAATTTTATTCTGCATCTGATCCTCCATATTTGCGGTTTAAGAAATAATAGGAAATAGCATATACAGTAATAAAAAATAAAGTTAAATAAGCAAATATCTGTCCCAAGGCAAAAATATAGACGCTATTTTTACCCAATATAATCATAATTAAAGCTCCTAATCCAATGGTGGGAGCAAAAATAGCATAAGCCATTTGAGCAGCTTTTTCTCTGATAGTTTTTTCCCGTTCATCAATCACAATTTTGGTTTTGGCTCGCACTAAGGATAGAAAAAGCATGCCGGTAATAACTCCAGCGATGGCTAGGGTGAGGTTATTTTGTATAGTAGAAATAGATACTGTGACTGACACAAATAAAGTAATAATAACTCTAATTTGGCGGTATTTTTTGATATCCATATTGATTAGAAACATTGTCATACTGAAAAATCAGGATGATATTGTTTTAGAATATTAATTTTAAATTTAATTAATAAAAATGTAAAACATACTTAACATAATGTCAAGTATTAATTACACTATTTTTTTATAATAATTAATAATATAATTGATTTATCTTTATATGAAACTTAATGCTGTTGGGGTAGCTTCCAGTAATTTAACCAAAACCGTTGAATTTTATAAACTGTTGGGTTTTGACTTCCCTTCACTAAAAGGTGATGACCAATATGTTGAAAGTAATGACAAAAAAGGTTCTATCAAATTGATGATTGATAGTTTTGAAATGGTAAAAAGTATTTTAGGATACTTGCCCAAACCCAGTAATCATTCCAATTTTGCAATCCTCTATGATAATCCAACTGAGATTGATGAGATTATTACAAAACTTTCACAAAAAGATTTTACTATAATTAAAAAACGCTGGAATGCATTTTGGGGGCAAAGATATGCTATTGTGCAAGATCCAGATGGATATAAGGTTGATCTATATGCTTATCTATAGGTAAAAATTTAACCTACATTTGAAGTTTGTAAAATGATCAATGATATCAAAGAAATTCAAGCTAAAACAATTTTGAGCAAAGCTACACTCAAAGATGCAGATTACGATTTTTCTTGCAATCCCTATGTAGGTTGCAGTTTTGGCTGTGTTTACTTTTATGCCAGTTTTATGGCCAGAATGGTGGGTAAAAAAACCGGTGATTGGGGCAATTTTGTATATGCCAAAATCAATGCCCCAGATCTATTGAAAAAAGAAATTAGCAAGTTAAAAAATCATGGTGCAGGCAAAGTTATCTGGTTTAGTTCGGTAACTGATCCTTATCAAGGTTTGGAAGTTAAATACCAACTGACCCGCAAGTGTTTACAAGTTTTAATTGATAATAATTTTCAAGGTAAGGTATCTTTTTTGACGAAATCAGATCTGGTTTTGAAAGATCTCAAACTGTTACAAAAACTCAAAGATGTTGAAGTAGGTCTAACAATTACCTCTACTGATGATGCTATTTCGAGATATTTTGAAAAAAATGCTCCTCCAGTCAGTGCCAGACTTAATGCTCTTAAAAAATTGCATGATGCTGGGGTCGAAACCTATGTTTTTATTGGGCCTCTTCTGCCCCATTTTATTACCAACACAAATGAGTTAACTAAACTGTTTAAATCAGTTCATGATGTTGGAGTCAAAGAGATCTTTGTAGAATTTTTGAATTTGTCTTCATATATCAAACAACGCTTAAAAAGTGAACTCAAAGATATGGATAAGAGTATTTGGCATGAATTTTATGCATCGCAGGATAGGAATTATCAAAATGATCTAAATGATTTAATATATAAATTGGTAAAAAAATCTGGATTCAAGTTACGGATGGAAAAAACTTTATATCACAAAGATATGAATTGATGTTATGAAAAACGAAGAAAATAAATTTTCATCATTATTTTTACTTTCTTTTGCTTCACAGTTAGGTTTTTCGCTGGCGATGCCTTTGGTAGTATGTATTGGTTTGGGAGTCTTGGCTGATAATAAGCTGGGAGTAGAACCAGCCGGAATAACTACTGGTATTATTTTAGGTTTTATCACTTCTTTTTATATGCTTTGGAAAAATATTAAACCCTATATCAAAAAATAATCTTCCTTTGAAAAACCAATTATCCCCTGTCATAATCGACAACGATTATGATTAATTATTATTTCAAAACAATCAAAAGTAAATTTTTGAAAAAAATACCCAACTTAAGAAATGGCTGTTGGATTCATGTTTGCAAAGCTAGCAAAGAAGATATTACCTATATAAGTAAAGAAATTGGCTTTGATTATCAAGATTTGGCTGATACTTTGGATCAATATGAAATTCCACGTATGGAACGGGTAAATGGTAGTATTATGCTATTTTTACGTTATCCTACAGCAGAGAATCATGGCTTGTACACCTTACCATTAACCATTGTTTTGAATGCTCCTTATTTTGTCACCATAACTTTGGCAAACTCTGAGATTTTAGACCAATTTATTCACCAAGACAGTTGTTTAGCAACCACACAACAGTCAAAATTATTACTTAGTATATTACAAAGAATTACCCGCTCTTTTACCTTAAGTATCAAACAAGTTAATGATAAAGTTCTAGCTCAGAAAAAAGATTTGTCTCTAATTGACACCAAAGACATTGCTTTTTTAATCGAAATTGAAGATATTCTTAATCAATATTTAGCTTCTCTAACTCCTATGGAGGAGATTGTTAAACGTATTTTGGGAAGTGGTTATATCAAACAATATGACGATGATAAAGATTTGTTTGAGGATGTGCTGCTCTCTATTACCCAATCAGTTAATATTTGTAAAACTAATATCAAAAGCATTACTTCATTGCGTGATTCATATCAAATTCTTTTTTCTAATAATTTAAATAAAAATATTCAACTACTTACCTTTTTGACTATTGTTTTAACCATTCCAACTATTGTAGGTAGTTTTTTTGGGATGAACGTAGTATTACCTCTTGCAGACCATCCGCAAGCATTCCCGATAATTATATTATTTACATTCGTGCTATCGGCCTTATTTGCAATTTTATTAAATAGAAAGAAATGGTTTTAACAAACTATATGATTGAATTAACACTAGATCAAAAAAACGCACTGCAAATTTTAAGTACATGGGTAAAAAAACCGGGAAAACAATATATTGCATTAGGAGGTTACGCAGGAACTGGAAAAACCATGCTTTTGTCCATATTCCGTCAAAAACTAAATGAACAAAAACCCAAACTTAAGGTAGCCTTTTGTTCGTTTACCGGCAAAGCTTCACAGGTTTTAAAACAAATGCTGACAGCCAACAAAGCATTATTGAAACAAGATAGTGTTTCTACAATTCATGCCTTAATTTATCAAGCCATTGATGATAATTATGGCAGAGTAATTGGCTGGAAAAAAAGAGAAAGTTTGGAAGCAAATTTGATTATAGTGGATGAAGCTTCTATGGTTTCTAAAACTATTTGGCAAGATCTGTTAAGTTTTGGGTTGCCCATTATCGTATCCGGGGATCATGGTCCACTGCCCCCTATCGGCGAAAGTTTTTCTCTAATGGATGAACTAGATATTCGTTTGGAACAGATCCATCGGCAAGCGGCTGATAGTCCGATTATTAAATTGTCTTTTCATGCTCGTACGCAAGGTTTTATTCCAATTGGTAGATTTTCCTCTAATGTTGTTAAATATAGTTTTGGCGATCCTGATATTAACCAGATCACTCAGGATTTGTTAGAACAATGGAACGAAGATACCTTATTTTTGGTTGGTCGGAACAAAACTAGAGTCAAGTTAAATACAGAAATACGGGCTATTAGAGAAGTTTATAACCTATCTCCTCAACCCAAAGATCGGATAATTTGTGTTAAAAATAATTGGCAAACAGGTATATTTAATGGCATGTTGGGAACTATAGAAAAAATCAAACCCAAAACCGATGGTAAAGGAAAAGTACATTGGTATCAGACAGAAATTATGATGAATGACGGAACTTTCTACCAGGGATTAATTTCGGCCTATCAGTTTAACCATGACAGTGTGTTGCGTGAAGCCCCCGGTTTAGATTTTCGTAAAGTTGGTGACCTGTTTGATTTTGGTTATGCTCTAACTGTTCACAAAGCCCAAGGTAGTTCGGCTGCTAAAGTTGTGGTTTTTGAAGAACGTAACCAACATCAATCTGACGATGATTGGAAGCGCTGGTTATATACTGCAGTTACAAGAGCAGAAAAAGAGTTGATAGTAATCGGAAACTAAAACTTATGCTATCCTATATCTATGGCAGAAACCTATTTTTCGCCCCTTATTGAAAATGCTATCCGCCTTGCTAGTTACTGGCATCGTGGTCAAATGCGCAAAGGTGGCGAATTTGATTATTTTACGCATTTAGCAGCTGTTGCTAATATCTTAGCTGTTGCCGGATTTGATGAGGAAATAATTGCAACAGGATATTGTCATGATCTTTTGGAAGATACTAAATGTCCCAAGGCCGAAATTGAACAAGCTTGTGGGAAACATGTTCTTTCTATGGTAGAGCAAGTAACTGAAGATAAATCAATAGACGAAGATAAGGATTGGGAAAAAAGAAAAAAATCCTACATTGACCAAGTAGCAAAAGCATCATGGCAGGCAAAAGCTGTATCATGCAGTGACAAAATTCATAACCTGCAAACTTTAATGGCAGCACTAGAAGAATATGGGTTGGGATACTTTGATTATTTTCACCGCGGTCCAGAAAAAAAACTTTGGTTTGAAGACCATATGGCAATGATGCTTACTGATTCCTGGAAACATCCTTTGGTTAATGAATATAATGATTTGGTAGATAATTTTGTAGAAATGCTGGAAGAATTAGATGCCAAAGGAGAAAATGAAGAGCTAAATCTTAATTTAGAAAAAAGTGATTTTGATGAACCTTTTGAACAAAATGAATCCGGGCAAATACATAGTGCTGAGATTGACCTTGTTTTGGGAGATGTCAGGGATTTATTAGAGAGAAATCTTTTAACTCAAAAAACTTTAATAGAATTTGTAAAACAGCAATCAAAGCAAATAGATTTACTTACAAGTAAAGAAAAAACTGTTGCCAAACAGCATTACATCCATTTAACTTCCAAAACATCATCTGCGTCTACAAAAAATCGTTCTCGTTATCTGGAAGATGATGAATTTGAATTATTATTACCGGCTGTTATATCGCTTGGATTACTCAAAGGGGCTTTAACTAGCGAAATGATTCAAAAACATCTTAAGGTTAATTTCACTACTGCCTATCGTATACTTAAGGAATTAAAAAGATTACATGTTATTGCCAGGGTTGATAGTAGCAAGCCTCGAGAAGTTAATAAAAAGAAAGCTCAACAACTGCTAGAGGAATTTGGACGTTGATTTATTAATCATATAATAAATACAATACGAACTTTAATAAATAATATTTATAGTGTTATAATCGTATTATGTCAAAACTGCCCCTACTACTTACCATTCCTCTTTTGTTAGTTAGTTGTATTTCAAGATCACCTCAAGCTTCAGCGTTGCCTACTCACCAACAAGTAGCTATGAGATACGAAAATCCTACTCCCTCACAGCTTCTGGATTATTGCACTCAAAAGGGAGGTAAATACGAAGTCTGGACAGATAATGAAGATGGCTCAAAACATACATTTTGTATGTTGCCTCAGGGTTATGGTTGTGACCCAGAACAATTTTTCAAAGGCTCCTGCGGACTGGAATAAATTTAGCCAATAGAAAGACTTTTAAATTGAGTGTATAAGTTTTGGTAATCTTCGTTATTAATTAGTCTCCTACGTCTCGATTTATCTAACCAAACTAGACTTTCACTGATTAACAATTTAATTTTTTTAATAGATTCTGCCTTTTCTTCTTTTTTCATTTTCTTAATTTGTACTAATAATATAGTGATTTCATCAAGACATTGGACAAAACGAATACCGATGATGGTTTGGGAAAATGGACTCCAAAATTGAACCTGCGACCAAACAGAATCAGAAAGAAGATAGCTTAAACGCAAAACATTTACTTGTTTCATCAAACTTAT
>CAYXFC010000050.1:3545-6824 GCA_964464155.1 uncultured Pseudomonadales bacterium | reverse complement strand
AATCTTCTCAATTACCTAGCGATATCGCTGATCAAGTGTTTGAAAGTTATGATGGTTTATTAAAATCATCTAAGACAAAAACAATATCAGTCAGAACTTCATTAATCAACGAAAATGAAAACACGCCCCATCCTCTTTATCTTAACGTCTCAGGAGAGCATACCTTACTCGAACTGGTTAAAGAGAGTTATGCCAAATTAATTACACCCCAATATTTACGCCAAACTAAACTGGGATGTTTACCTAGCGCGGCGATATTTGTTCAACCCATGTTTGACAGTATCAGCTCAGGCTTTTTACATACTATTGATCCTTACACAAATAATAAACGTGTTTTTGTAATCGAAGCAGTTTGGGGTCTAGCTGAGATCCTCAAAAACCAGGAAGTCACACGTGATAAATATTGTGTTGATAAGCAATCTCAAAATATCACACTGCGTAAAACTTTTCCTCAACACATTGAACAGATTATTGAAGACAAAAGTATAACTGAAAAAGCTATTCCTTTTTCTAAACAATTATTACCCAAACTTAAAGACAATCAAATTTTACAACTATGCAAATTTGCCAAACAAGCCGCTAAAATATCTTCATTACCTCAAACCTTAGAATGGGGATTTGACGGTGATAACTTTACTTTCTTTCAAACACAGAATTTAATCGAAGTTGAAGTTGATCAAAATATTAATAAAGAAAAACTGTTATCGCTACCAATAATTATCGAAGGTACAGGAGATAATCCAGGTATGGGTAAAGGTATTTTAATAAGTGGCAGTGATCACAGTCAATCATTTTCTGGAGATATTGTAATATTAGAAGAATTTAACCCAGAACTTGCAACTGCGCTAAAACATGCCGAAGGAATTATTAATGCAGATTTTACTAATCAAAGAGAGGTTAAATTTTTTTGTCAGCAAGAGGGTATTCCCCTTATTAATGTCTCAGTTGAAAATATAAAATATCTTAAAATAGGGCAATTTGTTACTATTGATGGATCAACTGGTTACATATACAAAGGCTCGTTCGGCAACCAAAATCAAGATTTAACATACGAAAGAGAATTAACTATACAACCAGGCGAAGCTGTTTTTACCCAAATCCAAAACATTCAAACTAAGGCTAAAGTTTACACTAATCTAGAATCGGTTAATCAGAATAAAATTTTTGATTCAGAGATTAGTGATGGAATTTGTCTTATAAAAGGAGAAAGCCTTATTTTTAATTTAGGAAGTCATCCATTATCTTTAATTTCTGCTGGTGAAAGCGATAAAATAATTGACCAACTTAAAAAACAACTTTTAGCTCTCAAAAGAATAGAAAGCAATAAACCGATTTTTTATCAATTTAGCGATTTAATCAGCTCTCAGCTATATAACTTAAATCATGCTAGTGATTTTGAAACTATTGAGCGAATTCCTTTTCTGGGTTTCCGTGGTAGCTGGAGACATGTTAATGATCCAAGACTTTTCAAATGTGAGCTAAAAGCTATTACGACAACTTTTGAACACAGCCAAATTAATTTGGTTTTACCTTTTTTTAGAATAGGTGAAGAGATTAACTTTCTTATAGATCAAATACATAAAGTTAAATCAACTGCTGCTCAACATATTTGGCTAAGCATTTCGTCTCCAGCTAATTGTATTAATATTCCTCAATATTTAGAACATAAAATCGCTGGTGTAATACTAAATATGCAGCGTCTTACAAAACTCAGTCTAGGTGTCGATCCATCAAACGTTAAAACTGTTGATTTGTATGACGAATTTGATCCCAGTATAATTTGGCTTACCAAAAGATTGATCAGCTACCTAAAAGATAAACATCTAAAAATAATCTTAAATAACTTTTATACTCCCCTTGACCAACACAGACTTTCTATGTTACTAAAGATAGGAGTTGATGGTTTTGCTCTAGCTCCTCAATATGTGTTGGAAGCTAAAAAAATAATTGCCAACATAGAAAAAAATAGTAAAGATTAAATCAATAGCTGTAAAGTAATACAAAATATATTTAAAAATTATTTATATTGCTTTATTACTCAAATATGAAAATAGCCACCTTACAAGCTCACGAAATTATTGATTCTCGTGGATATCCAACAGTTGAAACTACGGTTGTTTTAGAAAATGGACTATTAGCTACTTCTTCAGTCCCTTCTGGAGCATCTACGGGTACCCATGAAGCTGTCGAATTGCGAGATGGAGATAATAATCGTTTCATGGGTAAGGGAGTGTTAAAAGCAGTTGAGAACGTTAATTTACATATTGCACATAGTCTAAAACATATTGATATCGAAAATCAGGAAAATGTTGACAAAACTATGATGGAGTTAGATGGAACTGAAAATAAATCAAAACTGGGAGCTAACGCTATTTTGTCTGTTTCTGAAGTAATTTTGAAAGCTAGCGCTTTGCTTGCTAAAAAACAACTTTTTGAATATGTGTTTGAAACTTTTGGTCTAGCCAAAGAATACAAAATGCCTCAACCAACTCTAAATGTAGTTAACGGTGGTAAGCATGGCAACGGTAAACTGGAATTCCAAGAGTTTCATATTATGCCACATACCAATCAATCTTTTGCCCAAATTATGGCTATGGGATCTCAAGCTTATTTGATGTTACAAAAATTATTAAAAGAAAATAATATTTTCCAAGGTATTGGTGATGAGGGAGGCTTTACAGCTAATTTTGAAAATAATCGCCAAGCTTTGGAATACTTACAAAAAGCTATTGAGGCGTGTAATTATGTTTTTGGCAAAGATATCAAGATTGGGTTAGATACTGCAGCTTCAGAATTTTATAGCGATGGCAAATATAATATTTCAGATGTAGATCATCCTATGGACGGAGAAGAGTTGATTAAATATTATTTGTCTTTACATACCGCTTATGATTTTGGTTATCTTGAGGATGGTTTGTTTGAAGATGATTGGAAAGGCTGGCAAGAAATGACGAAAGCTTTTGCCCAAACCAGCTGTCCAATTATCGGTGATGATTTTTTGACCACCAATCCCGTTCGGGTCAAAGAAGCTATTAATACCAATAGTTGTAATGCCGTTTTGGTTAAACCAAATCAAATCGGTACGATTACCGAAGTAGTTGAAGTAGTTCGTCACGCCAAAACAGCTGGTTGGAAAATTGTTTTATCACACCGCAGTGGCGAAACTAATGATGATTTTGTAGCAGATTTTGCAGTTGGTGTTGGAGCTGATATTGTTAAATTTGGCGCACCAGCTAGAGGAGAAAGAGTAGCTAAATATAATAGATTGATGGAAATAGA
>CAYXFC010000050.1:0-3535 GCA_964464155.1 uncultured Pseudomonadales bacterium | reverse complement strand
TATTAGGCAAATAACAATACTAATTTTTAGTTTAGGATCTTTATTGGTTTAATTGTCAAACTAAAGTTTATAAGATTTTAGTATCTTAAAGGACGGCTTTTAGATATTTTCCTGTCCAGCTTTTATCGCAATTGGCTATATCTTTGGGTGTACCAACCGCAATAATCTCTCCTCCACCATCTCCACCTTCTGGTCCCATATCTATAATCCAGTCGGCATTTTTGATAATGTCCAAATTATGTTCAATTACGATTACAGTGTTCCCTTTTTCAACCAATTTTTTCAATACTAATAACAGTTTTTCCAAATCAACAAAATGCAAACCAGTTGTCGGTTCATCCAAAAGATAAACAACGTTAGTATTAGTTACTTTTGACAGTTCAGCTGAAAGTTTGATTCTTTGAGCCTCACCACCTGACAAAGTTGGGGCTGGTTGACCCAGTTTAATATAACCCAAACCTACATCATATAGAGTTTGTAATTTGGCCATTACTTGGGTATGAGAACGGAAAAATTGTAAAGCTTCTTCTACTGTCATTTCCAGCACTTGGGCTATATTTTTGCCCTTAAACTCCACTTGTAATGTCTCCCAGTTATATCTCAACCCTTTACAAACTTCACAGTCTACATATACATCAGGTAAAAACTGCATCTCAATTTTATTTTGTCCTTCACCTTGACATGCTTCACATCGCCCACCTTTGACGTTGAAAGAGAATCTTCCAGATTTATAGCCGCGAAGTTTAGCTTCCGCTGTTTGGGTAAATATTTCTCTAATAAAATCAAACATTTTAGTATAAGTAGCGGGATTACTGCGAGGTGTTCGACCAATTGGGGATTGATCTATCATAGCTACTCTTTTGATTTTTTCAAAACCAGCTATAGACTCATAAGCTCCACCCTGCTCTTTGTGCATCGGACTAAGTTCTCTAGCCCCAAACCATGATAAAGAGTGTCATCAATTAAAGACGATTTGCCTGATCCAGAAACACCAGTTATGCAAATTAGTTTGCCCAAGGGAAATTTAGTTGTAATATTTTTTAGATTATTTTCGTTGGCACCTGATAAAATTAACCATTCAGCTTTGTCATTAACTTTGCTAGGAGTTATATGAATTTTCTTTTTTCCACTAAGATATTTACCTGTCAAAGATTGAGGGTTTTCTTTTATTTCCTGAGGTGTCCCAATTGCGACAATTTCACCACCAGCATCACCTGCTAAAGGGCCAAAATCAACTATCCAATCACTTTCCATCATCATTTCCATATCATGTTCCACTACTACAACTGTATTGCCTAAAGCACGTAAATTTTTCAAAGTTGTTATGAGTTTTAGATTATCTCTTTGATGAAGACCAATAGATGGCTCATCCAAAACATATAAAACACCTGAAAGACCTGAACCTATTTGTGATGCTAATCTAATTCTTTGTGATTCTCCTCCAGCTAGAGTTTCAGCACTGCGGGAAAGCGTTAAATAATCTAAACCAACTGAAAGTAAAAAGCCTAATCTAGCTAATAATTCTTTTAAGATTGGTGAGGCGATTTGAATTTCTTTGTCTGATAATTTGGGACTAGTTAAGCTTTGGATCCAGTCAAAACATTTTTGGATAGGCAAATCTGCAGTTTCTACAATATTTTTACTATTGACTACGACTGCCAAAGCTTCTGGTTTGAGTCTTTTTCCTTTACAATCAGGACATACTTCTTTGCGCATATATTTGGCAATTTCCCCGCGCATAAAATCTGATTTGGTTTCTTTATATCTTCTTTCCAAATTTGTTACTACTCCCTCAAAGGTATGATCAACCATATATTCCCTGCCACTTGAGCCAACGCCTTTGACTTTATAATATTGTTTTCCCGTTCCATACATAATTTTATTAATATCCTCCTGCTTCATTTCTGCTATTGGAATTCTGATAGAAAAATGATGAAAATCAGCTACTGCTGAAATAAGATTAAAAAACCAGCCAGTGTTTTCTAACATTCTATTAAAAGGTAAAATACCACCTTCTGATATACTTAAGTTTTTATTTAAAATTAAACTTTCATCAATTTTAAGTAAACTGCCAATTCCATTACAGGTTGGACAAGCACCATGTGGAGTATTAAAAGAAAAAAGACGAGGCTCAACTTCTGGCAAAGTTAAATTACAGTTAGGACAAGCAAAACGTTCAGAAAAAAGGTGATCATCAAATATTTTGGGCTTAACTGGGAATTCAAAACTATCATCATCAATAATACTAATTATTGCTAAACCGTCAGAAAGCTTAAGTGCTGTTTCTAGTGATTCAATTATTCTGCTGCGTATGGTTTGGGGATTAGCAATTTCGGTGTCTGATAAAACTAAGCGATCTACAACTGCTTCAATAGTATGTTTGTTTTGTTTTAACAAACCTAAATCTTCATCTAATTCAACAATATGATTATCTATTCTAGCTCTAGCAAAACCCTTAGTTTTGAGGTTTTGCATCAAATTACTAAATTCACCTTTACGTCCACGAACTACCGGAGATAAAACTAAAAGTCTTAATCCAGTTTTTTGATATTTTAGATCAGTAATTTTGCTTTCTGCCAAAGTCATTATCTGATGAAATATCTGATCCACTGACTGCTGAGCAATTTCTACACCACAATTAGGACAATGAGGATGACCAATACGGGCAAAAAGAAGTCTTAAATAATCATAAATTTCAGTAATAGTACCAACAGTTGAGCGAGGATTATGGGAAACGGTTTTTTGATCAATAGAAATAGCGGGAGACAAACCTTCGATCGATTCTACGTCCGGTTTTTTCATTACTCCTAGAAATTGACGAGCATAAGAAGATAAGCTCTCCACATATCTTCTTTGGCCTTCGGCGTACAAAGTATCAAAAGCAAAAGAAGATTTTCCACTACCTGACAAACCGGTCAATACTACTAATTTATTTTTGGGAATATCCACAGACACATTTTTTAGATTGTGTTCTTTGGCTCCCCTAACTTTGATATATTGATTTTCCATATTATCTACACCCTCCAACTCCACAAGTTTTTCTAAATTTTTTACTTCGATCAATTTCTTCATCAAGAGTTTGCGTGTCCAGTTCATCTCTAGCCTTTATATATATCGTTCTCATCGGTTCGTTTAATTTACCAAACAATCCATCTAATTCGCTTGCACTTGTATTGGCCACTAATTCAGCAAGTTCCATATAAGGCCTTCTATCTCCTAATGGAAAATCTTCTGCCATTACTTCAAGCTGTAAAGATAAATCAACTATGTAATTAGTATCAATTTCGCAATTTGCCATAAATATTAAAATAAGTCAAATAAGGTTCATTATTATACCTTATTTATAACAATTTTAGAATTCCCTTATTATTGTTTTTTATTAATCTTATGAATGTTTGTTATGTGGAAATGGATAGATAATTTTGAGGGTGTAAATATATATTATATACTCATTAAATTTTACTTCAATTATTGATTAAAAATAATGATGTTATATGATTTGATTGAAGCACGTGCAATGAATATAAAAGTTAAA
>CAYXFC010000049.1:0-6860 GCA_964464155.1 uncultured Pseudomonadales bacterium | reverse complement strand
CTTTAAATTTAAAAAGGGATAAAGAAAAAGTTACTGGATTATTTATTGGTAGACTAGAATCACAAAAAGGAGTTGAAGAATTATTACAAGCTTATCGCAAAATTAAATCGCAGTATCCCAATTTCCTTCTTAGGGTTGTTGGCAAAGGTCCGATGCAGCAATCATTTATTGATTTGGGTATCAATCCAATATCTTATCCTTATTCCAATATTCCAAATATAATGAATCAGGCCGATTTTTTAATCTTACCATCCAAATCAACTAAATTTTGGGAAGAATACTTAGGTATGGTAATTTTGGAGAGCATGGCATGCGGATTACCAGTTCTAACAACTGACTGTGGAGCTATCCCAGAAGTAGTTGGTCAAGGCGGTTTTATAGTCAAACAGGGTGATAGTAAGCAGCTTTATGCAGGAATTAAGGAGATGATAGAAAATACAACTTTAAGAAAAAGGCTTAGTGCATTAGGCTTAACAAGGGTCAAAAAATATTATGATGCCAGCAAACAAAGCGAAAAAATTTACCAACTTTACCAAGATTTAATATGATTTGGCTACCAGTAACATCAAAAGAATTAGTTTTGGAAATTGGCTCAGGGCATAATCCACATCCTCGAAGCGATATTTTAGTCGATCGTTGGTTATACCAAGATAGGGAAAGACAGCGCAAGGTGATCAAAATAGATCGTCCCACAATTATTGCCGATGGCTGTAAGCTTCCGTTTACTAATCAAAGTTTTGATTTTGTATTATGTAACCAAGTTATAGAACATGTGGAGAAGCCAGATCAATTTGTAAAGGAAATAGCTAGAGTAGCCAAAAGAGGTCTAATAATAACTCCGCATTTATTAAGGGAACGTATATTTGGCTGGCATTATCATCGTTGGTTTATTGATATGAAAGATGATTTTTTATATTTTTATCCCAAAAAAGAAACTCAACAAACTCAATTTGCTCACTTTATTCATGTTTTATATGCTCACAGTTACAACTTCCGGCATTTTATAGATAGTTTAGATAAAAAAATAAATATATATTATCAGTGGGAAAAGGATATAAAAATTAAAATTAGTGATGATCCAGAAAAAATATTAAATATTTATGATAAAAAAGCGGGAGAATTATTACAACAAGTTACATATAGTCTTAAAAATTTAATTAACCAATGGGCTAGTGAAAAATACGAGAGAGTAGTAAATTGTTGTTATTACTGGTATGAAAAAATAGTCAGATTTAAGTTTCGGAAAGTTCTTAAAGCAAATATAATTAAGAATCTATGCTGCTTAAAGTGTGGTAGTCAATCCATTAGTAATAAGGACAAATTACTAGTATGCCAGAAATGCAAACAAACATATATTTTAGAAAATGGTATTCCAATTATGTTAAATAAGCATGATCTATCAAAAGGATATTAATATGATTAAAGTTGCCATTATAATTTTACATTTTGGTGATCCTAAAATTACTATAGACTGTTTAGATAGCTTAGTAAAAATTAACAAAAATAAATTGGAGGTTGATATATATGTTTTGGATAATCAAGGTACTATTAACCGACATAGTAATTTTAACAATATCTCAACTCTACCTTTTATAAAAAATTATGGTTTTGCAGCTGGTAATAACTTTGTAATTAATAAGATTAAAAACGATAAATATGATTACTATTTATTCTTAAATAATGACACTATAGTTTATTCAGACTTTTTAATTCAATTAACTAAAGTAATAGAAAGTAGTAAAAAAATAGGCATATGTGGACCGGTTATAGAGCACCAAGTTAAGAACAAAACTTTATATGACTATGGAGGCTTAACAAACTGGCAAAAAACGCAACCTAAACACATTAATAAAATAAATTATGATACATCCGTTAATTTTATGGAAAGAGATTTTGTGTCTGGATGTTGTTTGTGTATTAAATCCGAACTCTTTCATCAACTAAATGGGTTTAATGAAAAATATTTTATGTATCTAGAAGATGTCGATCTGTGTGTCAGAGTGGCCAAACTTGATTACAAAATAGTAAACGTTCCTAAAGCAAGAATATTTCATCTAGGTAGTAAATCAGCATCCGAAAATTTTAAGATTAAACAAAGTCTAATTAATAGTCTACGATTTATAATTGCCCACACGCCAGTAAAATATAAATTGTCTTCTTTTATTTTTAATACTTTTTTTTATCCTTCGTTGTGGCTAAGATGGAAGCTTAAAAGGGCATTTTTCGTTTTAAAAACCAGGTAAAGAAAATTAACATTGGGACAAACTCAGCAACTATAAAACCATAGTAAAGCCCGTGGAAACCAATTACATTTCCCAGCAAAGGCAACAATATCAGCATTAAAATTACAGTTAAAGCAAATGTAGTTAAAATGGGTTTAAACCGACCCATTCCCTGATAAATAGTGAATATTGGTCCTAATAGCATATTTCCAAAAATACTAATACATTCTAATATGGCTATAGGAATTACAGCAGTATAAGAACTTCCCAACCATGATGTGATTAAAAAAGGTGCTAGTGGTATAAAGGCAATGGTGCCTAAAATACCTAAACCGGTAAATATTGATTGGGAATACCAAAATAGTTTTTTAATTTTAGTTTTATCGCCACTGGCATGCCAAAACGAGGCCGCGGGAAGTAAGGGAGAGTTAATGGATGAATACATCTGGCGGATGTAAGAGCCAATTTTTTGAGACATTTCAACGTAGGCTACATATTGGAGATTAAATATTTGCGAGGTTACAATTTTTATAAAAGACATCTTGAAAAGTGCGGTTAGATGCATTCCATATGATTTTAGTCCATAAGTAATCAGTTTTTTGAAAATTTCGATATCGAATTTATGAAAACTTAAATCAGCTTTACCCTTAATTAGATAGTAAGACAAAACGAAACCTAATATATTACTTAACATAAAACCCAAGGGAAAAGCATAAAGATGAAACTTAGGAATTAGGGGAATAATGCACAGATAAAATAAGGCACTTTTGATAACTTCTAAAGCGCTAGTCCGTTTCATTATCTGCAAACCATTAAGAATATTATTAAAGTTTGCAGCTAACCAACTAATATAAGTACCGACTACAGCAGTCGCGATAAATAATAAAGAGGGAGAATAACCATGATAGAGTGTATCTTTTAGCCAATATTGAATAGAAACAATAATTGTCCCGGCCAAAAGTCCAACAGTACCATAATAAAACATGGCAGTCCAAAATATTTTATTAATGTTTTTTGTTTCTGAGGCGGTATATTTAATGATAGCTGTGGCAATCCCAAAATCAACTAACCCTAGAAAAGATGCAAAGGTTAAATTTAGAGCCCATGCCCCAAATTCTACTGAAGAGACTGAACGGATTAAAATGAAACTACCAAAAAAACCAATAATTACCTGAAGAACAGTTCTAATAGCATTAGCAATAGCGTTTTGGGAGACAGTTTGAGAAAGTAGTTTGGATAAAACCATAAGTTTATTATTTTGCTACAAGTCTATTATATCGGTAAAAGATTAGCTTATGTAAACGGAATTTGTATTATAGAATAAGATATGACAGATTTAAGCGCAGTAATATTAAGTAATAACAGTGAGAAAACTATACTAAATGCAATAAAGTCTGTTTTGTTTTGTGATGAAATAATTATAATAGATGATAACTCTACTGATAATACGATTAGAATAATTGAACAACTAAATTTAGCTAAAATAAAAATTTACTCCCACATATTAAACGATGATTTTAGTAATCAACGAAATTTTGGGTTGCAAAAAGCGTCTGGTAATTGGATATTATTTTTAGATAGTGACGAAGTGATTTCTCAACAACTGGCAAATGAAATTGTTCATACTATCAAAATTCCCAAAGTAAACGGCTATTATCTGAAACGCTTAGATATATTTATGGATGTGAAGCTAAAACATGGAGAAACTGGCAATATCAAACTACTTAGACTAGCTAAAAAGGGATTTGGTATATGGGAGGGAAAGGTTCATGAAACCTGGCGAATAACAGGTCAGGTAGGAGTTTTGCAAAACGCGATTTTACATTACCATAATCTGACAATTTTACAATTTTTAGAAAGGTTAGATAAATATTCTACTTTACAGGCAAACTCTTTGTTTGAAAAAAAAGTTAAAGAACCACTTTGTTGTCATTTTGTAAAACCAATAGCAAAATTTATTCTAAATTATATAGTTAGATTGGGATTTATGGATGGTTATCCTGGTTTGGTAATGGCATGGTTAATGAGTTGGCATTCACTTTTGGTAAGAATAAAATTACGTCTACTTAACCTAAAATAGTTAAAGGTGTCATTCTGAAACCGACTGTAAGTCGATATTCAGAATCTTATGGGAAACTCCAAAAGATGCTGAATCAAGTTCAGCATGACAAATAAATGTGTTATCAAAATATTTGCTAATCACTTTGCTTTTACTTTTCCCATTTGGTCAATTAACCAAAATTTCACTTTTTAATGGAACAGGATCATTATATTTGCATGATATTTTGATTATATTTTATTTAATTATATCTATTAAAAAATCACCTGCTTTAATTCCTAAAATAATCAAACATAAATATTTTATAGCATTTTTTATAAGTTCATTAATTTCCTTATTGCTAGCCTTAAAATTTCTTACTTATGATCAATTATTAGTTTCTGGTTTATATTTATTTCGCCTGTTAAGCTATATCTTAGTCTTCTATTTGCTAATACATGACGTATCTCTTAATAAGACAGACCTAAAACCATATTTAATTATCTCTTTTATATTAAATTTAATATTGGGCTTTGGACAATATTTTCTTTTTCCCAGTTTAGAGCCTTTGTTTGCTGCAGGCTGGGATAGGCATTTTAACCGTTTGGCGGGATCTTGGTTGGATACTGGATTTACGGGGTTAATTCTGAGCCTACAATTTTTATATTTGTTAAATCTTGATAAAGTCAAAATATATACTAAATCAAAGAATACATTGAGTCATTTCCAGTCAAAAGCGAGAAATCAAGAAACGAACGCTTCGCTGGATTTCTCTGTCGTAAACTCTTTCGAAATTGCAAGGAAGAATGTTGAATGGGGCATCAATAATATATATCTACGCATAATTTTATTATTCCTTACTTTTACAGCTGTAATGCTCACTTATAGTCGCAGCAGTTTTTTGGCTCTTTTGATGGGAAGTGTAGTTTTATTATTGAGAAAGAAAATGGTTAAAGGAATTTGGTTTATCTTGGGATTTTTTGTTATTGGCTTACTTTTGTTGCCTCAAACCTTTGGAGAAGGAACCAAATTGTTACGTATGAGTACTATTAGCTCTAGGTTGGGTAGTTGGGAGCAGGGAATTAATTTATTTGTTAAAAAACCAATATTGGGGTATGGGTTTGATAGTTTGAGATATGTAAAAAAAGATATTGGATTGGAGACTATCAAATGGGAAGTAAGTCATTCTGCAGGCGGTTTTGAAAACTCATTAATTACTCTTTTAGCAACCTCAGGCATAGTGGGAACAGTTTTACTTTTAACGTGGATAATTAAGCTAAATATTAGAAATAAGCATAATCCATTAGTATTGGCTTCCTTTGTAGCCGTATTTGTTCATGGAATGTTTGCAAATAGCTGGTTTTATCCATGGGTAATTATATGGTTAGGATTGATGTTAGTATTGAGTGATTAGAGAATTAGTTGAGCTCCAATTTTTTTGCTCGCTGGAGATTTTTTAAATTCTAAAACAACTAATTCTGCAATAGCTGTTTGTTGAGCTACGCTTTTACCTCTAATCAGGTCTGTTAATCTTTGTAGCCCTTCTTTATCATTTTGAGACAAAGCTGCAAAATAATCAGTTGATAATTGAATAATTACGGGGTCTTTTGAAAACTGTTCTACAACTGCGGGTAATACGCCCAAACTAGTATCGGGATTTGTCCGTTTCCATATTGAGTCCTATAAGCATCATCTCTTAGGTCTGCAATATGATTTTTCATCCTAAGTGGTCCCATGATATTATCTTCAATTATATCTTTTATTTTCATAGTTTTATGGATTATAAATAATTTTTAATTTTTTTTCGGTTTTATTACCAGCTTTATCTTTAGCTTCTACTATAATCTCATTATCACCATTATTCAATTGAATCCGGCGAACAAAATTGCCTTCTGTATCGACTGTGGCGATAAAACTGTTTATTTTAATTGATGCGTCAATATCAGTGGTGCCAGCAACTAGAATTTCTTTATCTTCATAAAACTTAGCCCCATCTTCTGGATTAGTAACTTCCAAAGTAGGTGGTTCATTGTCAAAAAGAATATTTACAATAGTTGAATCTTGACTCTTATTACCTGCCATATCAGTACCGTAAGTTATAAATTCATTATCACCAGGTTCTAAAGTTACGTCAAAAGCATAACTTCCATCGTCAGCTATTATTGTATCGCCACTTGCTTTGCCATTGTCTTTGAGATTAACTTTTGACCCAGGTTCTCCATAGCCACGTACAGTTGTTTTAGCACTACTTGTAGCTTCCCAATCAGCCATTAAAGTGGGTGTAATTGGGGCAATGGTGTCTGCTTTATCAGGTTGGATCTTAGAACTTCTCACATCACCTAATGCTCCTACCAATCTAACAAAGGCAGGAAATCCAACAAAAATTAATAATACTAGAAACAGTATTGTTAAACTAGAAAAAATAAAGGCTTGTTTACGGTTTTTACGTTCTTCAAGTTTTTGTAACCGACTATGACCAGAATAGGTTGATGATTTCATAATGTGTAGTATAGATTGACTATCATTTATTAGCAATTATTTATCAATATTCCCAAGTTCTAATTTGAAGTGCACCACTAGTTAGCGTATGATTCGGTGCA
>CAYXFC010000048.1:0-7132 GCA_964464155.1 uncultured Pseudomonadales bacterium | reverse complement strand
TACCTCTCCTCATCTGCAAAAAGTTACTGAAAGATATTTAATTAATCAGCAATTAATGTCCAATGATGTTTTGATCCAATATTGTAATAAACTAAAAAAAATCATTGACTGGATTATTGAAAATGATATTGAAAATAAACCATCATATTTTGAGATTCTGGTTTGTTTGGCTTTTTTATATTTTGCCGATTACCATGTTGACTGGGCTGTTATTGAGGTTGGTATGGGGGGTCGTTTTGATTCTACTAATGTTTGTAATTCAAGAGTTTCAGTTATAACTAATATAGGTTTGGATCATACCAAAGTATTAGGTGATACGATTAAAAAAATTGTGACGGAGAAGATGATGATTATCAAACCAAATACTTTAGCTGTTACTGGAGTAAATCAACCATCGGCTCTTAAAATAGTTCGTGATTATGCAGTGTCGGTCAATACAAAATTATTAGAGTTAAATCAGGATTTTTCTGTTAATAATTATAAATTAATTAATGATAAAAATATCTTTAATTATAAAAACGGTAAATTTAGTTTTGATAAACTAGAGCTTAGTTTATGTGGTCAGTACCAAGCATATAATGCCAGTCTAGCCATCACGACCGTTTTAGCTTTGAAGGATCCAAAAATTAATGAAAGGATTATTCGCCAAGCATTAAACCAAATATACTTTCCTGGCAGAATGGAACAGCTTAAATTATTTGGTAAAAATATTATTATGGATGGTGCCCATAACCCAATGAAAATGCAAGCTTTATCTAATACTTTAGTTAAACTTTTCCCAAAACAGAAAATGCCTATCTTTTTTTGTGCTAAATATGACAAAGATATGACAGCAATGATTAAAAATTTGTTACCTATTGCTAGTGAGTTTATTATTACTAGCTTTTCAGCATTGATAGATTCTGGTAAAAATGTGATGGCTTCCAAAGAAAATATTTATAAGGCTATTAGAAAAATAGATAAAAATATTAAAATTAGTAAAATTGATATGCAACAAATCCCAGATATTATAAAATCTCTAAAGAATGATAATATTATTATTACTGGTTCACTGTACTTTATTGGAGAAGTCAGAAATGTACTTAGATTATCATGGCATTCTCACAATTAATCCCAAATTCTAATACCAAAAAGCAAATTAGGGAAGAAATCCTCACCAAACGCAGATTATACCCTCAACTTCGAAAAGAACATGATGATATTATCATTACCAGAACTTTAGAATCGCTTGATATTATAAATAAAAGCAAATCAATTTTTAGTTATATATCACTACCAGATGAGGTTAGTACTATTCCATTTATTAGAAAAATTTTAACAAAAGGGAAGTGTGTACTGGTAGTCCCCAAAGTCAAAAAAGAAAATCTGGAGTTTTACCGTATTTTTGATTTTAAACATTTAAAAGAAAGTGCCTTTGGTATTCTAGAACCAGTAAGTTGCCAGCAAGTCCCTGTAACTTATCCTGATCTTTTTATCACAGCTGGTATTGCTTTTGATTCCAAAGGAAGTCGGATTGGTTTTGGCAAAGGTTACATGGATTGGACTTTTAACCAAACCCAAGCTCCTAAAATTGCCCTAGCTTATGATTTTCAGGTGCTTGAAACTGTTCCATATGAAGTTTATGATAGACAAGTTGACTTGATTGTTACGCCTACCAGAATAATCAATTGTACAAAACGTATTAATTTCTAAACTTTACAATTCAAATCATAAATATGTCTAACGATTTTAGATTATATGGTTTGAATTTTTGTTATATGTCTACACTTAAAGTTTCTGATTCCACAATTTATAACTTTATTGAAGCTGAAAAAACTCGCCAATTTGAAGGAATCGAACTTATTCCATCCGAGAATTATGTTTCCCAAGCTGTACTGGAAGCAATGGGGTCTAATCTAACTAACAAATATTCTGAAGGCTATCCCAGACACCGATATTACGGAGGAAATAGCCATATAGATGATATAGAAGAAGAAGCTAGAAACAGAGCAAAGGCACTGTTTAGTGTAGAACATGTCAACGTTCAACCTTATTCAGGTAGTCCGGCAAATTTTGCTGTCTATTGTGCCTTACTAAATCCAGGTGATCCAGTTTCTGGCATGAACCTGCTTGATGGCGGACATCTCACTCATGGCTGGAAAGTAAGCGCGACGGCCAAGTTTTTTTCCTCACACCCATATCACGTTAAAAAAGATGGTCATGTAGATTTTGCCGAACTTAAAGCAATTGCTCAGCAGTTCAAACCTAAATTAATTTGGTGCGGAGCAACGGCCTACCCGAATATCATTGAATTTGCTCAATTTGCAGAAATTGCCGATTCTATTGGTGCTTATTTAGTGGCTGATATTTCTCACATTTCCGGTTTGGTGGTGGGCGGCGTCCATCCCAGCCCAGTCCCTTTTGCCCATATTATAACTACCACTACACATAAAACTTTAAGAGGTCCTAGGGGGGCTATGATCATGGTTACCCAAAAAGGATTGGATAAAGACTCAGAACTTCCTGGTAAAATTGACAGAGCAATTTTTCCTGGATTGCAGGGTGGTCCGCATAACCATACTACCGCTGGTATTGCAGTAGCTTTAGGTGAAGCTGCTAAGCCGGAATTTAAAACTTATGCTGCTCAAATTGTCAAAAATGCTAAGGCATTGGCAAAAACTCTGATGGATAATGGAGTTGATTTGGTATCTGGTGGAACTAATAACCATTTAATGCTTTTGGATTTATCCAAATATGGCGGGTTGGGAGCACAGCTGGAATATGCCATGGATGTAGCTCACATGACGGCAAATAAAAATACTATTCCGGGCGATAGTGCATCCCCTTATTATCCATCAGGGCTGAGATTGGGAACTCCAGCAATTACTACCCGCGGTATGAAAGAAAAAGAAATGAAACAAATCGGACTTTGGATTGCCAAAATCATTGATCATATTAAAACCTACCGCTTACCAGAGGAAAAAACCCAAAGAGCTGCATATCTCAAAGAAGTTAAAACTAAACTGATAAACGATCCGTTTTTATTGAAAATCCGTGAGCAGGTGAAAAAATTCACCGCTCCTTTTCCAGTACCAGGAATTTAAAAGCTTATCCTAATGTCATTACTTTTTTGATAAAGTGTAATAGCTGTTTATTTGGTCAATGAAATATTTACTTAGTATGACGAAAAAATTAACCAAGTTTCGCAATTTTGTAATTCAAATAATCGAAAAGTCTAAGTTTTTAGATGATTGGTTTTATACTGATCATTTATTGGAAGTAGAAAAACAGGCAAATTGGTTGTGTGATCTCTATCCCAAAGCTGACAGAGAAGCAGTTCTGTTATCAGTATGGCTACATGACATCGGCAGAATAGAAAAAGGCATAGATGATGGTCACGAAGGCTATGCTTTTACAAGAGCTAAAGAATTATTGCCAGATTATGGATATATACAGGACAAAGTTGATCTTGTGGCTACTGCCTGTCAAGCCCATAGAGTAGATAATGATCTAATACCGGGCTCTTTGGAAGGTAAGATTCTAGCCACAGCTGATGCTTTAAGCCATTTTTATCACTTTGTTTATTTTAGAGTTTTCGAGAATTATCGTAAAATTAAAACGTTTGCAGAATCTATTGAAATAGTTCGAAAAAAATTGGATAGAGATTATCAGAATAAACTATTTTTCCCAGAAGCTAGAACAAAAGTAGAGCAGCTTTATAATTCATGGATGCAAATTTTAAATAATTCTTAATAAATTTAATGCATAAATTATGGAATAATCACTGAATTTTGAAATGAATTGGTCATAATTCATTATTCCTAATTCAAACTTATGAAATCAGATATCCAAATCGCCCAAGAAACTAAACTTTTACCTATTACCAAAATTGCTGACCAAATTGGTCTAAAACCGGAAGATTTGGAGCTTTATGGCGACTATAAAGCCAAAGTTAAATTTGAAGCTATTAAACGACATGAGAATAAAAAAACAGGTAAATTAATTCTGGTTACAGCCATTAGTCCCACTCCAGCAGGGGAAGGAAAAACTACTACTACCATCAGTTTGGGATTGGCGTTAAATAAATTAGGTCACAAAGCTATCATTTGTCTACGCGAACCATCACTGGGTCCAGTTTTTGGAGTTAAAGGCGGTGCAGCTGGTGGAGGATTTGCTCAAGTACTGCCCATGGAAGATATTAATCTGCACTTTACCGGTGATATTCATGCTATTGGGACTGCTAACAATTTGGTTGCTGCTATTTTGGATAATCATTTACAACAGGGAAATACATTACATATTGATCCTAAAAAAATTACCTGGCGACGCGTGATGGATATGAATGAAAGGGCACTGCGCAATATTGTGATTGGTATAGGTTCCAAAGGGGATGGAGTAGTGCGAGAAGATCATTTTGATATTACGGTAGCTTCTGAAATTATGGCAGTTTTGTGTCTGTCTGATGATTTACAAGAACTAAAACTTAAACTGGATAAAATTATTGTCGCCTCAACTTATGATAATAAACCGGTAACTTTAAAAGACCTAAAGGTTACTGGAGCTGTAGCCGCTCTACTTAAAGACGCTATTAAACCTAATCTGGTCCAAACAACCGAAAACACGCCAGCTTTTATACATGGTGGACCTTTTGCCAATATTGCCCACGGTTGTAATTCATTGGTTGCTACCAAACTAGCTTTAACTTTAGGCGAATATGTCGTAACTGAAGCTGGATTTGGAGCAGATTTGGGAGCGGAAAAATTTATGGATCTTAAATGCCGCATTGGCAGAATTAAACCAGAGGCTGTAGTTATTGTAGCTACTGTAAGAGCACTTAAACATCATGGTTTTGGAGAACTTTCAAAAGGTTTGGATAACCTTGGTAAACATATTGAAAACATGGGTAAATTTGGTTTGAAACCGGTAGTAGCGATTAATAAATTTAACTCAGATACTGAAGCAGAAATTAAGTTAATTACCAATTATTGTCAAAATTTAGGAGCAGCTGTGGCTTTAAATACCGGCTGGGCAGAAGGTGGAGCGGGAGCTATAGATGTCGCCCAAAAAGTTTTAGATAGTGTTAAAACCAATCAAAACTTTCATTATCTTTATGATTTGGATACTACTATTCAAGAAAAGATTGAAACTATTGCCAAAGAAATTTATGGAGCAGATGGAGTCATTTTCAGTGACAGCGCTAAGCTGCAAATGAAAAAATATGAAGATTGGGGTATGGGAAATTTACCAATCTGTATGGCCAAAACTCAATATTCCTTATCTGATAATCCAACTTTAAGAAACCGACCTAGTGGTTTTAAGATTTCCATCAAGTCTATTAGACTTAGTGCTGGCGCTGGCTTTTTTGTCGCTATCACTGGTGATATCATGACTATGCCAGGGCTACCCAAAGTTCCTTCTGCAGAAGTGATTGATATTGACGGTGAAGGAAAAATAAGTGGGTTGTTTTAATACATAATTAGTCATTGCGAACATCTATTATGTGTTATTATTACGCGAGACAAACTCAAATAGGATTGCTTTGTCGTTACTCCTCGCAATGACTTTATAAATATGACGTTAATATTAGATGGCAAATTAGTTGCCCAAACTATCAAAGACCAACTTAAAACTAAAGTGGCTAATCTTAAAAACAAACCCGGACTAGCTGTAGTTTTAGTAGGGTCTGATCCAGCCTCACAAGTCTATGTAAGAAATAAAGAAAAAGCATGTTCTGAAATTGGGTATTTTTCCCAAAAAATTGAACTACCAGAAACAGTTTCTGAAGAAAAACTAATAAATACCGTAATTCAATTAAATAAAGACCCAAAAATACATGGTATTTTAGTCCAATTTCCACTACCAGCTAATCTTAGGTATCTGGAAGAAAAAGTGACTAATACTATCGATCCGACCAAAGATGTAGACTGTTTCCATCCGTTTAATGTGGGTAAACTTATGACCACTAAAACTTTGGACGAAAATCTAATTATGCCTTGCACACCTTATGGTGTAATCAAAATTTTGGAGCATTATCAAATTACTATTGCTGGCAAACATGTGGTTATTTTGGGTAGAAGTAACCTTGTAGGCAAACCCGAAGCTTCGATGATGTTAACCAAAGATGCTACAGTAACGATTTGTCATAGCAAAACTGTTAATTTGGCAGAAATTACCAGTCAAGCAGATATTTTAATTGCAGCTATCGGTAAACCAGAATTTGTGACTGGTGATATGATTAAAGATGGGGCAGTTATTATTGATGTCGGAATTAATCGGACTGAAAAAGGATTGGTAGGGGATGTAAACTTAACCCAAGTGGAATCAAAAGTTTCAGCCATCACCCCCGTACCTGGTGGAGTAGGTCCGATGACTATCGCCATTTTAATGGAAAACGTTTATAAAACCTCTCAATTCTAACTTCTTTAATTATTGCCTCCCATACTAAAAATTTCTTTTGGTAAAGCAAATTTGTTAATCAAATCTGCATTAAGCTCAGTATCTTTTAATAGCATCAGCATCCAATCATCCACATAAACTGGTACCCAATTTTGATCCTGAATCCGACGAAGTAAAAAAGCTTGAGCGTTGTCAGTCATATCATGACGATAAAAATAGATTGTACTAAAATTGTATTTCTCGTCAATTTCTTGCCATTTATTTTCGTCAGCCAAAGCTGGATTATAAACTTTATCAAAAAACTCTTTTGTGTATGCTTCAGGCCTATTATCAACAAACACTTTTTCTTGGGGAAATAATTCATAAATTAAATACCCACCGTCGTCATAATTATTAAATATCGGACCAGCTAATTTTTGGCTTTTGTAAAAAGTGGCAGATTTTTCGATATTATCTTGTAATCCAAAACCGTTGTTTGCATTAACCAGATTAAATTTCGCACCAAATACAATAGTCAATACAAAAATTATCATTACTAAATAATATGTTTTCACTTTAGTAATATTTTTGTTCACTACTTTAGATAAATATAATACCGTAAATATTGCAAATAATGGTAAATTCCGATTCATAATAAAAGCTCCAACTCCTGTCCCAATTACCAAAATTTCTATTAAAGTTATTTTTTTGTTTTTAATAACATTGAATAATATATAAATAATAGAAGATATTATTGACACTAATACGTATAAAAATA
>CAYXFC010000047.1:0-7175 GCA_964464155.1 uncultured Pseudomonadales bacterium | reverse complement strand
TTATTATACACAATATCAATTAGCTTTTTTTATTTAACAAAATTAGGCCTGCTGAAGTGGAAAATATAGCAATCATAATAATAAATATGGAAATACTAGGGAAACCAGCGTCTGGAAGTTGGGGATCATATTCTTCGTCTGTCACATTTTCAGCAAGGTAGTTTTCAGCTGTTTTGGCAGAAATAGTGGCTATAGCTGTAGGCTTAATGCTTGGTTTAGGAGCTACTGTTGGACTTGGTTTAACTGTTGGAGTTGGCGAAGATTCTAAACCTCCAATACCATTTGGTTCGCTATTGTATTGGCTTAGTTGTACTAAATCAGCCGAAGGAGAGGCTTCCTGGTCATTAGCACAATCGCAAGCATTATTCTGAGCGCAGCTAGGGTTTACACATTTTTTCTCTCCACTAACATCTAAACATTCCAAATCTCCCTGACATTGGAAGCTAAACTGGCATGTTTGATAGCATAGTGATAATTGTGAGGAAACAGTGGGTTGTGGAGTTTCTTCTGGAGTAATTTCAATTTCTTGATTGTATTGTGTAGGAGTACTGATCTTATCAGTAACTTTAATATTTTTTTGTAAATCTAGGTAATAATATGTCCCAGTGATACCAAATATAACAATAATTAAAAAAGTGACAGCAAGATAAATAGCTCTCGCAGATATATAGGGCATAACTAAATATATAATAATTATAATGCTTGAGGGAAGAGGTAATTTTAATTAGCTACAGTTTTTACTCTTTTAGCTTTTATAGTTTCTAGAATAATTGGAATAACAGAAATGCCAATTATTCCAAAGATAACTATTGTGAAATTGTGTTTGACCGCTGGAATATTACCAAAAAAGTATCCAGCAAAGGTAAATAACGTTACCCATGCAATACCACCAACAATATTATAACTAATAAATTTGCCGTAATGCATTTTGCCAATTCCTGCTACAAAAGGAGCAAAAGTACGCACAATAGGTACAAAACGAGCCAAAATAATTGTTTTGCCACCATGCTTATCATAAAAGCTTCTAGTTTTGTCGATATGCTCTTTTTTAATAATAGACAATTTGGAGGCGATTAATTTCTCGCCAAAAAAGTGGCCAATCCAATAATTGGCTGTATCGCCAAAGATTGCAGCGCAAACTAAAACAGCCCAAATAAGAAAAACATTTAAAGAACCAATTGCAGCAATTGCACCTGATGCAAATAGCAAAGAATCGCCAGGTAAAAAAGGAGTAACTACCAATCCAGTTTCTGCAAAAATTATGCCAAACAAAATTGCATAAGTTAATATTCCATAATTGTGCACTAACTCTACTAAATGAATATCAATATGTAAAATAAAATCAATTAGTTTAGTAAGAAAAAATTCCATAATTGTTATATATTTGATAAATTAACAATCTATAGCGTAACTTGAGGCACAAAAAAAAGCAACTCGTAAAGAGTTGCTTTTACTATGGTATATGCCTTTATATTATTTATTAAGTAGGTTCTCTACAGTGACCAATCTTTTTAAGCGATAGAGAAATAAATAACATAATTTTTAGTTTAAAAATCACAAAGTTCATCCATTTGCGTTTAATTTTTTCTGTCTTTTAACTTTTTAATTGACAGCCGCAAAACTTATTGGGTATTAGTTAAGTTATTTAAGGATTCTTTGGATTGTTAAACTAAAGACAGTTTAACAGTTTGGCTATGATGTCTTTGTGAGCATGTAGTGAAGATTATTTCATGAATAAACACACTTAAACTATCTTTGATTTTACTTTTTGATTATCTTAAAAACTATGATTTGAGTTTCACTTTTTGTTTTCTAGTTAAAGATATCGGCAATATTTTAAGTCGGCTTTGTTTATTTATATTTTTTTCTTTAAACTTAACCATTATTAGTTTGGGAGTTGCCAGTGGTATAGAAATTATAAATGTAGTCCCCTCTCCTTTTTGACTAATTACTTCAATATTGCCCTTATGGGCTTTGACTAGTGCTGAAGCAATAGACAAACCCAAGCCGGAACCTTCATGGTTTTTGCTATCGACACGGTAAAAGCGCTCAAAAATATGTGATATATGTAGTTTAGCTATACCAATTCCATGATCTTTTATAATAATTTTGGCATGAGTCTGATCACTGCTTGCCTGGATTAAAATTTTGCCTTTGTTAAAAGAGTATTTAACTGCATTTTCTAAAATATTCATACAAATCTGGAATAATTTTTCTCGGTGTCCTAAAACTATAATCGAAGGTTCGATGGATGTTTGTACATCAATATTTTTTTCCAAACTTATTTGAGTAATGATTTCTGAAGCCTCTTCTAAAATTTGACTTAAATTTTGGTTTTTGAAATTTTGCTCTTGTTGGTCAGATGCAGCCCAGGCAAAATTCATCATATCTTTGAGTAAGCTATCCATACGTTGAGTATCTTTATATAAATCTTGTAATAACATATGATATTCCTTTAAACCTCTACGCTTACCAAGAGCAATTTCAATATCGCTACGCATTGCGGTTAAGGGAGTTTTTAGCTGGTGTGATACATCGTGTATCAATTGTCGCTCTTTGACAAATCCACGCTGCAGGCGATCCAACAGATTATTAAAAGCAATGCCAACTTCACCTATTTCATCTTTTGGATTAGCTACATTTACTCGATCAGATAAGTTTTTAGTACTGATGGCATTCATTTTTTTAACCAAATCTCTTAAGGGGGAAAGAGAAATATCAGCTTCCAAAAAGCTAACTAAAATTAATGGTAGTAAAAATATTAAAAAAACGACAATTAAAGTATTGAACAAAACTCCAAATGCATCGCTAATTGTGTTTAACGAATCACCAACAATAATTATCCCAACAGGGTTGTTTTGTAACACTAAAGGCTCGATATAAAAACGGATGTTATCTTGAGAAAAAAAGTGAGGTCCTTTATTTTCATTAATATCGTCCTGTAGATGTAATAAAAAATCTGCATCCAAAGGAAAAGTAATTGATTGGGCAATAATCTGTTGGGAATTATCGAGTACTAAAACAAAATTAGTTTTGGTAATTCTAAAAGTTCGCAGTATTAGTTCTTTAGAAATTGGAGATATAGATTCACTTTTTAACAAATTAGTAATTTCAGTAGCTTGGGCAGTTAAAGAATCATCAGTTTTGGTCAACATCAAATTTTTGGTGACAAGATAAAAACTAATAAAAGAAAACGCCAGCACAGTCATAAAGGAAACTGTGTACCAAACAGTAAGTCTGGTTCGGATTGGAAATCGGTCAAATTTTCTTAAGGGATTGAACATAAATAATACTAGAAAACAAATCTATTTATTAGATTTTAGTATGAATATAACACACTTTTTTCATTTGGAATAATTATGTCTATTCAATTTTATAACCTACACCATGAATAGTGTGGATAAGTGGAGTCTTATTACCTGTAGATTTGATTTTTTTTCTCAAAGTTTTGATAAAAACATCCACAACGTTGGATAAACCATCGTAATTATAATCCCAAACATGTTCAAGTATCATTGTTCTGGTAACCACTTCTCCTTTGTGAGACATTAGAAACTCTAGTAGTGAAAACTCTTTTGCAGTGAGAGTCAAAACATCTTCTTTCCTTTTTACAATATGTTTAATCGGATCTAATACTAAATCATCAACTTTGTATTCGGGCGTAGTTTGGTTTACTCCTCTTCTAATTAAGGCTCTAATTCTAGCTAGTAGTTCAGAGAAAACAAAGGGTTTGGGTAGATAATCATCGGCTCCAGTGTTAAGCCCCAAGACTCTGTCATCGGTGCTTGTTCTGGCCGTTACCATAATAACCGGAGTATTAATCTTCTTTTGACGTAATTTTTTGCAAATCTGAAGTCCATCCCGATCTGGAAGATTAAGATCTAAAACTATACAATCATAAGGGTTTTCCTCAGCCATAAACTCACCGTCTTCTCCGTTGTGAGCAATATCTACAGTAAAGCCTTCTTCTTTTAGACCTTTTTCCGTTACGTGGGCAATGCGCTCATCGTCTTCGATAATTAAAACTTTCATAAATTTTAAGATTAGATAATTAAAACACAATGTGATTATAAAACTAACAAATTGAATTATGATGATAGAAATATGAAGAGCAAATGAATAGCTATAGGCTTAATCTGGGGATTCGTTGAATTTGATCAAAATTTTGAGGGATACTAGACAAGTTTCCTTTTTGATAATCAAAATAAGCAGCAATTCCAATCATAGCAGCATTATCTCCATTTAACCTTTTTATCTTTGGATATAAAAAATTCAAACTCTTACTTTTACAAAGTCTGCCTAATTCTCTTTTTAGTACTTTATTGGCCGATACTCCACCTCCTAACCAAATTGATTTTGGTTGGTATTTTGCAATTGCCTTTTCTAATTTGTATAAGACAGCCTTGATCACGGCATATTGGAAAGAAGCAGCTAGATTAGTGATATCGTTTGCATTGAGTTTTTTCATTTGCTCAATCGTTTGTCTGCCTGCAGTTTTTAATCCAGAAAAACTATAGTTAAAATCCTTACTTTGAGTCATAGGCAGTGGGAAATTAAAGGTTTTAGAATTACCTTTTTGAGCGATTTCTTCCATGGCTGCTGCTCCTGGATAACCAAGATCTAAGAGTCTAGCAAATTTATCCAATGCCTCCCCTGCTGCATCATCAAGAGTTTGACCTATTTTTTGGAAACTATTTAAGGATTTAATTAAAATTAACTCGGTATGACCTCCTGAAACCAGCAAGGAAATTGAGGGGATTAAATGATTTACATTAGGTTTTGGATTGCCTTTACTATTTACTGCTAATGGAGAATATAAATGTCCAGCCATATGATTGACAGCGATTAGAGGTTTATTGAGCTCTTTTGAGAGTAGTTTGGCAAATTCGATTCCAACTTCTAACGCAATTGCCAGTCCAGGACCTTGGGTGACGGCAATAATATCAATTTGCCGGGGGTTTATCAAAGCACGCTTAAGAGCTTCTTTGTAAGTTGGATTAATTAATTCGTGGTGGGCTAATTTGGCTGCCAATGGATAGACTCCACCATAAATGCGGTGAATTTCAGTTTGAGAAGCTACAATATTGGACAACACTTTCATTCCTTGGGTAATAGCTACAGAAGTATCGTCACAGCTGGTATCAATGGCTAAAATAGTTGGAAACTGTTTCATAAGGATGATATTATACCTTAAAGAATGTTTATAATATTATTGTCATACTGAATTTATTTCAACATCTTTTGGAAATACCCAGAAGATCCTGAATCAAGTTCAGGTTGACACAGTTCATTATGCAGTTTGTAATTTTTCATGGATCATTTGGTAGTTGTAACGATAACTGGTTTCCAGAGTTAAAAAGTAAACTGGAAGCTTTAAGCCAAACTGTGTTTACTCCCCAGTTTCCTATAGAAGATTGGCAAGAACTCACACAAAAAGGTGAAAAATATGAGTTAAAAAATCAAAACTTAACCAGATGGATTGAAACATTTAGTCAAATAGTGTTATCACAACTTAATAGAAATGAAAAAATATGTTTTGTAGGCCATTCTTTAAGTTCGGTCTTTATTTTACACATAGTGAGTCGTTTTAGAATAAAACTAGATTGTGCCATTTTTGTATCCCCCTTCCTTGATAAACTAAATAAAACTTGGCAGATAGATTATGTCAATAGTTCTTTTTATAAGACAGATTTTGATTTTGATGTAATAAAAAAACTAATATCTATATCTTATGTACTCTATTCTGATAATGATCCATACGTTGATAGATAAACAACATGCAATATTATTTGCTAAGGCTCTAGATAGTTCTCCCATTTTTGTCAAAAAAGCCGGTCACATGAATAGTGAGGTTAATTTAAACGAATTTCCTCTGGTTTTTGATCTTTGTACTACTCGTTTAGATTTATCACTATTCCAACAATATCTTGCGCATAGATACGACAAAATGGCGTTGGATTATATTGAAGGACAAAAAGAAAAGGTTATAAAACTTGATCCAGGTGAAATTTTAGACGAAGGAGTGTTTCATTTCCGACATCTTAAAACATCTGGTTTCTGTACTTTCTATACAAAATATGACTGGAATCCAAATGAACGCTATTATGAAGATGCTAGAATTGCGGCAAAACGGATATCTAATTTTACCCGTATAATAATGCTTGATAAACTAGAAGACTTAAATCGAAATGATATCAGAGAGCAGATAAAACTTGATCTAAATGCTAATATAATAGTTTATCTTTGTTTATATGATAAAGTTAAAGATCAAGTAACTGAACCAGATTTTGGTATATGGGATGATGATTATGTTTGCGTAGTTCGTCAAGATCCTGAATCTGGAAAGCTAAAAGAGATTGAACTTAATAGTAGAGATTCTGATTTGAATATGTATCGCAAATGGAGAGAAATAATAATTTCGAAAGCTGTGCTAATTTATACAATAGAGGATGTTGATAAGTATCTGCATTCTTATTGATTATGACCGATTGTATATTTTGTCAGATTGTTGAGGGTAAAATCCCTGCGTATAAAATTTATGAAGATGAAAACTTTCTGGCATTTTTGGATATCTTCCCTCTAGCTACCGGACATACCCTGGTTATTCCCAAAAAACATTATCGTTGGGTTTGGGACGTAGAAAATATTGGTGAATATTTCAAAGTTTGTCAAAAAATTGCCAACCACTTCCGTCAAGTTTCTGGAGAAGAAATGGTATTAAGTATGATTATCGGCAATGAGGTTCCCCATCCCCATGTTCATTTAATTCCTGGTATCAATAAAGATAAACAAAGAAAATTGGTTGACAATATGTTAACATCAAAAACTAGACTGGAAGAAAAAGAAGCAAAAGAGTTGGTAGAAAAACTGAAACTAACATCTTAAAACAAATGGTAATTTTTACGATATAATACTTTCGTTCTTTAATATGCCCGAGTGGTGAAATTGGTAGACACGCGAGACTTAAAATCTCGTGACCTTTACGGTTGTGTGGGTTCGATTCCCGCCTCGGGCACTTCTCTAATAACTCTCTTGTAAATATCGGGGTATAGTCAAGTGGTATGATACGCGGTTTGGGACCGTGTGGCGTCAGTTCGATTCTGACTACCCCGACCAAGTTAGACATTTTTCAAATTCAGAGGCGATTGGTTGCTCGCTCGCCCCGCCGGAGTTTA
>CAYXFC010000046.1:0-7313 GCA_964464155.1 uncultured Pseudomonadales bacterium | reverse complement strand
TAGTGCGCTCCTCTAACGCTTTTTTAGCTTCAGCTGTTTTAGCTTCAATACTAGCCAATTCAGCTTGATTATCCACATTTGCTTTATCAGTATTTGCAGCTTTAAGATTATCTAATTCTCTTCTGGCTTTTTCATGTTCGGTCTCAAGCTTAGCTAGTCTTTGTAACCCTTCTGTTGCTTTTGGACTTAATTTCGCGAGAGTGACGTAAGCATCGGTAGTCCCCATAGCCAAAATATCAGATTGAGCTTTTGGATCTAAATCTGACCATTTTACTCCCATAGTATCTGCTAATTCAGTCATAGCAGATTGTCTTTCATTATCTACCATTTGACCTACTTGCATATTAAGATAGATATCATCAGGTTTTTTATTTTTTAGACCATCAAGTTCTGCTCGAATTTGAGCTTGATTATTATTAAACTCAGTCTCTCTTTCTTTTCTCTCTCTTGCAATTTCTGCTTCTTGATTTCTTTGAACTCGCGCCATGTTAGGAGGAATGTTACCATTAATATCTTGAGTGGCTTCTTGAGATAATTGTTCAATGGAAACACCTCTCATACTTGCTTCATCTTGTGCTTGTGTTGAGCCATAACTTCTAATTAGATCACCCACCTCCATACTATTTTTACTAGCTAGGTCAAATAACTCTCCAAGAGTTTCACCTGGTACCATAATATTTTTAGACATTAAAGTCTTAGCTTCTGTCATTTGAGAGTCATTTAAAGTCCTTGGTGGATTTTCAAGGTTTTCACCTCTAAAATTAGGGTTCATTAAGGCAGCTAGAGTACTAAATTGTCCAACTGTCATGTTACGTTTCGCTATGATACCAATTACTGGCATATTGGCTTTATTATCAAACATACTCAATATATTATCTGCGACCTCAGAAATAGGAACATATGTCTGGTTTCCGGTTATTTCAGCTGTGTTTTTAAATGTGTGTTCTTTATCAATAGCAATTTCCAAGGGGGTTGGTTGAATAGCTTCATGTGTTTCTTGTAACATATATAAATTATTTCAATTTTAATTTATCCCATAACACCAACAGTGGAGCAGCGGTAAAAGTGGAGGAATAAGTTCCGGAAATAGTACCTACCAATAGAGCAAAAACAAACCACTTGGTCGTATCTCCTCCCAAAAGATATAAAGCCAGTAGCATAAAAATAATAGTCATAGAATTATTGACCGATCTTCCTAGAGTTTCATTAACTGCTTTGTTAATCAAAGTTTCATAGGGAATATGAGAAAGTTTTCTACTGGATTCTCTTATTCGGTCGTATACTACGATAGTGTCATGAACTGAAAAAGATAAAATTGTAAGCAGTGCAGTCATAAAAAGGGTATCAATTTCTACGCCCCAAAAATGTCCCAGCAATGAAAATACTCCTAGTACAACCAAAGTATCATGTAGCATTGCCAGAACAGCGCAAATTCCATATTTTTTATCCTTAAATTGTTTCCAAACAAAAAACAGAATTACGATAGTGGCTAACAAAAGTGCGGTTAAAGCTCGTCTTAAAGTTTCGGCTCCAAAAGTTGGGCCTAAAGTTTCAAACCTTTTTTCAGTGATAGTACTACTAGCAACGGAAGCAATCTTTTGTTGCAGTAATGTGTTTGTAGCTTGGTCAAAAGTTTTGGTTTTTACAATATAAGTATCATTTTCCTGTTTGATTGAATTGCTCTCAATATTAAGTTCTGTTAATTGTTTTTCCAAGTCAGTCTGAGTAAATTTGTTTGGATCCTGGAGTTGAAATTCTAGTAAAGTGCCTCCAGTAAAATCAATGGAAAGCTTCAATCCATAATTGAGCAACGAATATAAACCCAGAATAATCACCAATCCGGAAATTACAAAATAAACCCAATAATATTTCATGAAATGAATCATATTATTCTTTTCCTCTATATAAAACTCTAATTAAAGTTCGCGATACTACAATTCCAGTAAACAAACTGACGATTACTCCGACCAACAAAGTCAAGGCAAAGCCTCTTACCATTCCTGAGGTAACTAACCAATTGAAGTTTAATGGGTTTAATAAAATTACAGCGGTCATAATCGTGCTGGCATTAGCATCTTTGATACTATCCCATGCTCGGCCAAACCCCAACTCCATAGCTCGTTTCCACGGTTGTCCAGATCTAATCTCTTCTTTCATTCTTTCAAAAATTAAAATGTTAGAATCTACAGCCATACCAACAGAGAGAATAAAACCTGCAATACCTGGTAAAGATACAGTAATTGGAACTAGTTTATAAATTGCTAAAGTAATTAAGCCATAAATAACTAGTGCAATGTCGGCAATAACTCCAAGTCGTCCGTAAAGTCCAATCATAAACAACATAACTATCACTAAACCAATAAGGCCAGCAGTAACGCTCTTTTTAACTGAATCAGCACCCAAACTTGGACCGACTGTTTTTTGTTCGATAATTTGGATAGGAACAGGTAAAGCCCCAGCGTTGAGTTGAATTGCTAAAGCTTTGGCCGAATCTGTGGTAAAACTACCAGAAATAATGGCCTCACCACTAGTAATCTCATCTCTAACTACAGGGGCGGTAATAGGTAAATCGTCTAGGAAAATTGCCAAAGGTTTACCAAGATTTTGTTTAGTAATTTCTGCAAACTTGGTAGCTCCTTCAGCAGTGAACTGAATAGCAACTACAGGTTCACCAGAAATATTACCGCTTCCAAACTGTACGCTAGCTTTTTTGAGATCTTTTCCGTTTAATCCAGTGCTGACATAACTAAATATTGGAATGGCAGAATCTGTAGATTCTTTTAACTCTAGTGGAATTTCACGAAAATCTAATTGGGCAGTTTTACCTATCAAAGAAATAGCATCTTCAACATTAGAAACTCCTGGCATTTCAACAATAATTCGATATTGATCATTCATTTTGGAGGTTACGATATTTGGTTCGGTAACTCCATAAAGATCTACTCTGCGATTGATAATTTCCCGAGTTGACTCTAAAGCAGTAGCTCTATCCGAACTAGGGATATTGCTCATATCTGCTTGCAATACCAATTGAACTCCACCCTGTAAATCGAGTCCTTGTTGAATATTAAGACTACGGTAAAAAGTTTTATTACCAATCTTAAGATTTATTTCTGGTGATCCTATGTAAGTATCAATTGTTTTTCCAAGAAGTGTAAATTTGATTGGAATATTTTTGGGTAGAGAAATAATAGTGGTAATAATAGTGAGAATAATAATTAAAATAAAAAGTCGAATCGGTTTCATACGAATACTATTCTAAAGGATTTACAGACAGAGGCAATAGGAAAACTAGGAATAAACAAAGATTATTGAATTAATTCTTCTTCATCGCCAAGTAGCATTAATTTAGGACTACCTAGTACTTTGAGAATGAATGGATCGTTGCGGTTTTTACGGAATTCAAACTCGTCTTTAGTCATAACTGAATAATTTATTTCGCGTTCCATTTTTTTCTCATAATCGCCTACAACAATAGCTACTTGAGGAAGAACTATATCTCCCACTATTAAAATATCTACATCATCTTCTTGATGAGGACGGTGTCGGATGAACCTACCTGATAAAAAAGCATATTTAATTTTACCAAGTTTATTTTTTTGTTTGATAATTTCTGCTCCCAAACCAGTAGTTTTGGCAACCAAATGTAAAAGCTCTAAGTAGAAAGGATAGTCTTTGCGGAAGCCATAATACAAACGATTGCCTCGATGTTCTTTTCTAACCATACCATTGTTCTCCATGTGTTCCAGTTCTCTTCGTACTGCATTAATTTCTTCATCACTTAGGCGGACTAACTCTCTGACAAAATAAATTTTAGCGGGGTCTTCTAGTAATATTTTAAATAATTTGGCTCTAACTTTGGAGATCATGAAGTCTTCTAAAACAGCCATATTATAAAGAATATAGGACAGAGTAAGTAGAAACTATATTCTAAAAAACATTTATTATTTAAGCGGATTATAACACATTGAGTAAAATGAGTACTATGAATATTATATATTTATTTTAAGTAATATTATTACAATAAAAACCCCTCGTGAAAGAGGGGTTTAGTTTACAATTTTATCCTTTAGTCTAGTATTCCAAGGATGTATCACCAACTGGAATATTACTTATCCAGACAGTTCCAGGGAGGAATTGAATTTCCTTACCATCTTCTCCATAATAAATAGTTCTAGCAGTACGAGTTTTTTTCTCCCAAGTTAATTTTTCAGCATTTCCATCCTGGAATAAAACCGCCTTACCCTTACCAATTAATCCATATACTAAATGTGCGTTATTAGGGTAACCATCATTGGCATTTGATTCTACCGAATACATGACCACTAGATTTTTAGCAGTTAATTGCTCGTTAGTGTTTAGGTCAATATGTGGCTGTCCAGACTGAAGTCGCTTATATAGTTTGCTAGTAGGTTCGTAATCCCAAGATACAGAATAGTCACCCGCTGGAGAATTTGCCCAAAAGTTATAATTCACTTTGTTAGTAGTACCTTGTTCAATTTTACTTTCATCCGCGAATTTCCAGGGGACAAAATCTTCGTCCCAAGCAACATCATCACTGTCGGTATAATTCCAGTCTCGTTTAGCAGCTACTGCCCATAGTCTTTCGGTGGTGGAATACATAGTATGTTCGGTAGCTACAGTATGACCTAATCTCTCGTAATCACGCCAAAAAGTAGGATAGCCAATAGAATATTGCGAAAGATCATTACCCATTGCTCCACCCCAACCATATTTTTCTATTTGCCCCAAAGCGTCAGCTTTTGATGTACTTCCAGGACAGCCATGATTACAGTTTGCTCCACCAACATGTGTATAAAGTGGATTATTTCCATATTCTGAGGCCCAGTCCAAGTAATAAGATCTGGCACTTCTAATAGGTCCCAACATTACTTCATAAGCTTGAGCATTACAATAATAAACTCCCATAAATCTAGTAATTCCACCTTCAGCAACTGTTTCATAGATTACATCAGCATTAGATAAACCTGATTGAGGACGAGCTTCTTCATGATTTTCTATCATTACCAAAAGTGGTCTGCGTTTCATCCAAGAATCTTTTTCAGTTTTGTTAAATAAAGCTCCATTTATAGGACAGACTTCAGTTTTAGGCCCGCTTACATCAAGTAACATCTTGAATTTAGAATCTTTTTGAGCCTGAGTTTGCGTAGTTGCCTGATCTTGATCATTGTTTTGATTAATAATATTTAGACTTGAAGGTAGAACAAAAGTGAAAACTGCGAAAGAGGTTCCGGTTACAAATAAATAAATTCCTAAAAAAGCGATAATACTAATAATATTTTTTTTCATATTTAATCAATAAAATACAAGAATCCAAAAACACATGCTTTGGATATTTAATAAATTAACAGAAACTAATATATCATAGCGTAGAAGAGACCGCAGAATCAATGACTTCTTCTTCTTCTTTTGACAAGGGAAATTTATCAGACTTACCTTTAATTACTTGTTTAGCATAAACTCTGGTTGTATCTCGGCTATGTAAAAAAGTAAAAACAATGCCGTTTTTTTTATTATCTAAAAAAGATAGTGCAAAACTCTGATCACCACCCGTATCATTAAATGGATTAAAACGGTTAAATCCGATTTTTTGCAAATGATATTGAGTATCATGTTCTATTGTGGCAATCTTGAGGCTGTTTTTTTTAATTTCTCTTGATAGACGTTGTTGATTAGTATAAATATTATCTAGTATATCCTGTAAATTTTGATTTTTAGTGTTTTTTATAAGCTGTCTATAGTGTTTAGTTTGTTTAATAAATATAAAAGTTAATACGCTTAACCAAACAGAAACTCCGCTTACCAGAATAAAAATTAGCCAAAATTGCATATATTATGATTGTAGTGATAAAAAGTTTCTCTTGTCAAATACAGAGCTTTTGCTATTATGACATTATATAGTTTTTAATTTCTTTTCGCCTATGTCAAAAGCAAAAACTCTTAAACAAAAAAAATTAAGTCAAAAAAGAAAACAACATTCAGTAAACACAAATCAAAACCTTGTATATACAGGTGTCCAAATTAACAAGCAACAAACGGCCACTTCTAAACCCGCTGATATAAATAAATATAACGAAAATGAATTATTAGTTGTAGATCCAAAATATATTAAAAAAGATCTTATTAGAACTGCAATACTATCAGCTCTATTTATTATTGGTCTTCTATATCTAAATTGGGCAGTACAAAATGGGAAGATTAGCTTATATTAGACTTATTGCAAAATAAGAAATAGCACACTAACTTGTTTTTTTGACATTTTCGTTGTCAATTAATACCTCAAGTACATTGAGTACAATCGGTCTTAATTTCCTAGAAAATGACTCAAAAATACATCATTATTGTATCTATTTTTATTTCGCAACAAGTCTATTAAACTAAGAAAACTCCGTCTTTGTATATAATCTTTTCAACACCATTTGCTAGATAAGCAGTAACTTTCCTATTGGTTGTAGATACAATATCTGTGTGAATAGCAGAGTTATTGTAACCTAATTTTGCCCATTCGTTTTTGTTTAACTTACTTGGATCACCATCAAAGCAATCATGGTAGGAACGTCCCAAGGCTATATGTGTATTTCCTTGTGGGCCACCTACATTTTCATCATACAAGGTCTCGGCCATAAATTTAGTAATATGAGAAAAACGACCATCGGTTAAAGAAAACTCTCCAACCTTATCAGCATTTTTCTGAGCTATCATTTCTTTGAGTACGTTTTCATTTTTAGAAGCCTTACTTTTGACTACTCTGCCATTTTTAAATTCTAACTCAACGTTCTTTATTAAATTACCAAAAATATAAAGTGGTTGGCTAAACTTAATCCAACCTTGAGTTTCTCTCCAATCAGGAGAAGTGAATATTTCAAAACTAGGGATATTCCGTCCTGAGCCACCATTCCACAATCTTTTTTTGCCGATAGTTAACCAAAGGTCTACATCTATTCCCAAAACATGGACTCGATCAATTTTGAGCTGGTTCAGTTTTGTGCGTATTTTTTCTATATTATTAGAAACTTGTCTCCACTTAGCAATGGGATTGGGATCATTTAAGAAACAGCCATCAATTATTTGTTTCCAGTATTGTTCTAAATCAAGTTCCGCTTCTTTGGCCATTTCTGGAGTTCCGAATAAGCCTACTGTCCAAGTGAATTTCCCCTTATTTTCTTTATCAAAAAGCCAATCAGTAAAGGGTTTCATCGCTTTACTTACAGTCATAATTTTTTTAGGATCAATGCCTTGAAGGACGTGTTTGTTATGAGTACTAATCACTGAAACTGTGTGATCAATTTGTT
>CAYXFC010000045.1:0-7316 GCA_964464155.1 uncultured Pseudomonadales bacterium | reverse complement strand
TGATGCTAACCTGCTAATCGGGAAAATAGGCATATTAGCTTTTAATTTTCTGATGAAATTTTTGTTGCCTGCTAAAAAGCCAATTCTAAGTCCTGCCAGACCAAATCCTTTGGATAAAGTTCTCAAAACCAGTAAATTGGGAAGTTTATTAACTTGCGAAATCATACTTTCTCCGCCAAATTCGATATTAGCCTCATCAATCAAAACAAGGGTCTTAGTCGACTGCACAAAATTAATTAGATCTTTGCTTGATAAAACCATTCCGGTGGGATTATTGGGATTACAAATTATTATTAAGTTGGTATTGATAGTTATTGCTTTTTGCATTTTACTCAAATCAATTTCCAAACTATCTGTCATACTGATTTTGATAGCTTTACTATTAGCTAAACCTACCAATTCCTTAAACATCGGAAAACTTAAACTGGGTAAAATTACCTCGCTATCAGGACCGAGTAAAACTTTTCCAATCAAAGCTAATAATGCTTCTGATCCATTACCTACCATGATACTTTCAACATTTAACTTAAAATTTGAGGCTAATTCAGATACCAAATCTTGACTGTTGGGCTGTGGATAATCAACTAAATCAGAAATAGATAATATCTGAAGTATTTGATTTATCTTAGGTGAACAACCAAGTGGATTCTCAGATAATGACAAATCAATCTGGCGTTTTCTAACCTGACTGGCATAAATGTTTTGAAAACTAAAATTGGTATTTGGTGTTATATTACTCATATTTCCTCCTTTTTGACCACAAAAAAACTCCCTTTCGGGAGCTCTGGAATTTTTTTATAAATTTAATTTATATCACTAGAAAACCAGCCTCCCGATAAAGCTTGTAATGATACCAATGGGAAAAACTAGCTAACTGTTTCATACAAAATCTATTTTAACACCATATTAAAACAAGTCAATGACTTATTATAGGATATTCTACCGCTTCTTCAATCATAACCAGCAAATCGTCTTCTGTAATTTTTGGGTCATTACTCATCACCACCATTGCTCCATCAGCCATTAACTGATAGTCTTTATTTTGACCTTGATTATCAAGCAAATAATAATTTTTGCCACCATAATATATAATTTTATCAGCCGCCTTTTGAAAATAACTGTCGTAATGATCATAGCCTTTAGGTCCGTAATAATAATGAATTTGTTTGTTGCTATTATCTAAGTTATAACTGACAAATACATATTCCTCATCCAAACTGATTTTAGGAAATAAATAAGTTAGGACTCCATAACCTCTGGGTAGATTTAAGATTTTAGCTGGATTAGCAGCTGTTGTAGCTAATTTTTCCAGCATAATTTGAGTGTTTATACTTGTACTTTGAGCTTTTGCCTGAGTTTGATATTTTTTTATGTCGTTAAAATATTTATCAAAAAATGGCTTTATTTCTGGTTCAATTGGTTTGTCTTTAAGAATAATACTCTCATCTTCAATATTGCTGTAAAGATGAGCAAATACTTCAGCCAAGTCTTCTGCTGGTTCTGCTTTCCATTGATCCAAATTGACAGCTCCTTCATTAATTTCTGGATGATAACCTTGAAACCAATTATTAATTTGTTCAGATTTAAGATCTAATTTTCTCAGTTGAGCATACTTTGCTCTACTTTCTTCTGTAAAAGTATGAAAATCATACATGTGTCCTAGTTCATGAATGACTACTTTATTAAGAGTTTGATAGTCTTTATTGACAAATAGCTTCTGATTTAGAAATATAATTCCACCAAAGTTTGACTCAGCCCGATAAGTTTTGTCATACATTTTATGGAATTGCAGTTGGCCGATCAAATCTAAATTAGGCAAATTACTTTGATCAATAATTTTTTTAATCAAATCTTGATCTTGTATTGTAAAGTCTTCACTGAATGTGATTAATTGATTTACATATTGCTCTGGTATTTGAGCTGTTTTTTGTTGCCGATTTTCCGTCTTGGCTTTAGTTAAAATTAAAATAAATCCAAAAGTTAACAATATTAGAAAGGTTAATTTTATGAATTGATTACGTATAAATTGCATAATAATCTCTTTTTTAGTTTTTCGTAATGAAATTTACTTTTTTCTGCTATAATACCTTGTTTAACTAATATACTATAAATTGATCTAGACAGCTTATTACTCTTAAGCTTACCAGCTCAACTAAATTTATGAAAGCAAATATTCACCCCCAATATAGTCACGATGTGACAGTCACTTGTGCTTGTGGTAATGTATTTACAACTGGTTCAACCAAACAATCAATCCAGGTTGATATTTGTAGTGCTTGTCATCCTTTTTATACAGGGGAAATGAAGTTTGTTGATACTCAAGGAAGAGTGGAAAAATTCCAGCAAAAAATGCAGACCATGAGTCAATATGCCTCTAAGAAAAAGGCTAAAAAACAAGCAGAAAAGATTGTTGAAGAAGCAAAATCACTGCGCGAAATGATTCAGGAACAACGCAAAGTAACTAAAAATTCCTAAACCCCATTCCAAGATTTATCAACAATTTTCCTTATTTAGGTATCATTTTTGGTATAATAAACATATAAATAATTTTTTAGTTCAAAATGGATATCCCAGATTATATTAAACCCCAAATCGATACCCTTGACTCTCAGATTGAAGCAGCCAAGTTATTATTAGCAGACCCCGAAATGGCTGCTATGGCCAAAGAAGAAATTACCAGCTTAGAAAATCAAAAAAAGCAAATTCTAGATGCAATAACCGTTTCTCACGAAATAGAATCAACTGATAGCCAGTTAAATACTAATACTGCAATTATTGAGTTGCGTCCGGCAGCCGGAGGTGACGAGTCCAAAATTTTTGCTACTGATCTGCTCCGTATGTATATGCGTTTTGCAGAACTCAAAGGTTGGAAATTCGATCAGTTGGATGAATTAATAGCAAGAATTAAAGGTAGGGATTGTTATAATTTTCTCAAATATGAATCAGGTGTACATAGAGTCCAAAGAGTTCCGGTAACCGAAAAAAATGGCCGGATTCATACCTCTACTGCTACAGTGGCAGTTTTACCTATCATTCCCAAAACCCAGATAGAAATCAATCCCAACGACCTAGAAATGACTGCCTCGCGTGCTGGTGGGCATGGTGGCCAAAACGTCAACAAAGTGTCTACAGCCGTTAGAATACTACATAAACCTACCGGTATTGTTGTTTCCTGTAGAGAAGAAAGAACTCAATATCAGAATCGTGAGATAGCAGAGGAAGTATTACGTTCTAAATTATGGCAGATTGAAGAAGAAAAAAGAGTTAATCAGATAGAAGATGAACGAAGTACTGCTGTTGGTAGAGGAATGCGCGCTGAAAAAATTAGAACCTATAACTATCCTCAAAATAGAGTGACAGATCATAGAATTAACCAATCATGGTACGCTTTAGAAAATATAATTAACGGTGATTTGGAAAAAGTGATTGAAGCTTTACAGGAATTCGATAATAATCCTCAACAAACAAATAGTGAAGAATTGTTCACACCAGAAGAGTAAACTAATTCGATTTTGAGTAAAATTAAAGAGAGTAAGTTAAAAATTTGCTCTTTTTTTATTGCTTATTTTTTAACTTATTGATTGCTTTGACCCAAAGTTATAGTTGTAGTTTGTGTTTTACCATCACGCCAGTAATCAACTTTTACTTGATCTCCAATTTTATGTTGGGAAATCAATTTTGCTAATCCCCCATTGATATCTGTTACTGTTTGGCCATCCATCTTTTGGATAATATCTCCTTTTTGCAAACCTGCTTTGGATGCCGGAGAATTGTCAACCACTATCACAATATAAGCTCCTTCTGGTATTTCATTCATCACAGACAGATCTCTGGAAATCATTTTGTATTGCACTCCAAGAAATGCTCTATCAAATTTACCTGTTCTATCAAAATTATCTAAGGCTTCCTTGATCACGTTGATTGGAATAGCAAAAGAAATATTTTCAGCATTCCCAGCTGTAGCGACATTAACCCCAATAACTTGTCCAGCAGAGTTAAGTAAGGGACCACCGGAATTACCAGGATTTATTGCTGCATCTGTTTGAATCACATTATCTAATTGTTCTGTAGAATACCCCATTTGATCTCCAGCAGTAATTCCTCTACCAAGTCCAGACACCACTCCCGTAGTTACAGTATTTCTAAATTCCCCCAATGCAGTTCCAATTGCTATTACTGACTGTCCAACTTTAAGGTTACTAGAATCTCCCAATGGTAAGGGATTAATATCCAAACCATCCACTTTTAGAATAGCTATATCTAAAGTAGGATCTCGATAAATATTGGTTACTTTATATTCTTTGTTGGTAGTGGAAAAAACTTGAAATTCAGCATTAGTATCAGATACTACATGTTTATTTGTTACTATCAATCCTTCTTTAGAAGATACTACGAATCCAGTTCCTATATCTTGCTGGATATTTTGTTCTTGAACTTGAGGTTGTTGACGTTGAGTCCCCCCAAAAAGACCGCCAAAGGGATCAAATAATCCACCAAAGGGATTTGTAACTATTTGTTGAGTTTTTTTGATATTAACTGTTACTACTGAAGGAGATGCCTGATTGATTACATTGATTACATTAGATTCTTCATTTACTATTTTTTGACTAATAGTCCCATCGGCACTATTGTTAGATTCAAGCTTAGTTAAATATTTTGCAGGAATGATTTTCCCCAATGTAGCCTCTAAAAGTGCTGGTCCGTATTGATGATCAACTACAATTCCGCCAATAAAGCTAACAATAATTAAAGTAGTACAGATAATTAATATTTGTTTGGTAGACATTGTTGTAAGATTCTGACTTAGTTTTGCGGTAACAAAAACCTTATCTACGCCAGAACATAATATTTAAATTATACTTTATTGCATAATATACACTTTTTCTGAAATATTTCTGAAGATATTTGTATTATAAAAGGTTAATTAGTAATTCTAAGTTTGATTGGAAATTTATTAATGCCAATTTTTATTTCCAATTTATATAAACCTAGTTGTTTAATTTCTGATTTATTAATTATTTTTAAAGGTTCTTTGATTTTGAGCAGTTTTTTAATTTGCTTCTCTCCTACGCAAGCATACAGTTGCCCATCGCTATTTGCTTTAGCTTTAATTGTAAAAGTTTTATTTTCAATTTTTTGGACAAGTTCTGATAATATCTGTTTTCTTTTTTGTATCTGTTGCTGTTTTTGTACTTTTTTATTGACTAAATCTTTTTGCACTTGTTTAGTAGCTAGTATAGCTAGACCTTTGGGAATTAAGAAGTTTACCGCATAACTATCTTTAACGTCTTGGATTTGATTAGTTTTAAGAATTAATATTTTCATATTTGCTTACTTTGACAAATTTATATATAGCCATACTAATATAACTCTATACAACACCATAACTATAGTCTAGTTTCTGATTATACATCGTTTGCTAATAAATCAATTCCCACAGATATCTCATATCAAAAGGATATAACCACATAATTTGAGGTCTTAGTTCGAATACTTCCAATTGATGAATGTAAAATAATGAGAGTAAATAAGACACAGCTATATTAGTAACTGGGTCATAAATAATTACGGTTTTAATACCACTTCTGCAGCTTTAATCAGTTGAATATCTACAGTTGGTTGTTTAGGATCCAGTTCAACTGGAACATCAGGTGTTAAACCTTTTTCATGCACCCAATTATCATCGGGAGTTAACCATTTGGCAATTGTAATGTGTAAACCTGCACCATTGGTGTCTAAGTCTTCAGCGGATTGAATAATTCCCTTACCAAAGGACTGAGTTCCGATTAGCTTTGCACGCTGATGATCTTGTAAAGAACCGGCTAAAATTTCTGATGCCGAGGCGCTTCCTTTATTCATTAATACCACCAAAGGTATAGTTAACAGTCTACCCATTCTTTGCGTCCTAAAAGTTTGATCAGGTTCTTGTGTGCTGATTTGTTTTACTATTACAGAACCTGATGGTAAAAATTCAGCGGCCAAATTAACTGCTCCCTGCATATACCCCCCTGGATTATTGCGTACATCCAGTACTACTCCTCCAATCTGATCATTTTTTTCTAGTATTTGTTGAATAGATTTATCCCATTGTTCGTCAGTTAATTCCCCAAAACGCGAAAGCCTAAGATGAGCTATTAATTTACCACTTACAGTTGCAGCTTCATCACCTTTAACAAATTTGTTGCCTGCAATTTTTCCAAATTCAACCTCGACTGAAGGAACGACAATCGTATCACGCGTTAATTCAACTTCATAAGGTTCACTGGCATTTTCATGTAATAAAGTCAGTTTAACTTTGGTTCCTTCTTCTCCGCGAATATAATTAACCGCATCATTGATGTTGAGATTATAAGTATCCTTACTAATTGCCTTTGCTTCATCAACGATTTTAAGAATATAATCGCCTGCCATAACCCCGGCTTTTTCTGCTGGCATACCCGAAATTGGGGCAATAACTATCAGTTGCGATTTACTATAACCAAGCTCAATTCCTACTCCACCGAAAGAACCATTTAAGTTTTGTTTGGAGGTGGTATTTTCTTGGGGTGGAAAAAAGGCGGTATAGGGATCACCCAGTGATGATGTCATTCCAGAAATAGCCCCATAAACCATTTTTTGATAATTAATTCTATCTTTGAAGAGAAAATTGCGTTCTAGTTTATCCCAAACTTCCCAAAACAAAGACATGTCAACATTGCTATTGTCAGGTTGAGATCTATTAATGGTCTGAACTGTTGCGGTTGGATTTTTAGCAACACTAACCAAATCTGCCAAACCTTTAATATTGTGATTACCAATATACCATCCAACTCCCAATGCAATTAAAATCGCACATAATAAAAGAGAGCTATTGCGAATAAATTTTAGAGTCATAGGTCTAGAATTTGTTTGAGGTTCTATTAATACTTTATTATCTCGAATATGATCAGTAACGTTTTCTGCCATTTGGGTTAAAAATTATTTTTTATCGACAAAAAGTTTTTTATTTTCACCATCAATTTCGATTAGAACACCATGTAGTGTAGTAAGATTAGTTGTCGCTGGCAAGACTAAAAATCCTAAATGTGATTTCCCTTGTAAATCTTGTTTAACTGATTGTAAAAACTTAGCATCTACTTGTTTGCTGGCAACTACTATGCCTGCAACTCCAATAGCTGAAGCCTTGTAAATCATCGCCAAAGTTGGCATGGAAGTTGCTAATATAATTCTTTCTTCCATTTCCGGTAAAATTGAATTGGAATCAAAATTATATTCTACCAACCAACCATTACCTTTAGCTACTCCGCAACCGAAAATTGCCTCAATAGTTTCATATT
>CAYXFC010000044.1:2103-7399 GCA_964464155.1 uncultured Pseudomonadales bacterium | reverse complement strand
TTCATGTTACCTCCCAAATCCGGTTATTTTTAATATATCAGCGCCAATAAGTTGAAGCAAAAACACTGAGAAAATAATAAATAAAAGTCCAGCTCCAGCGGAGACAAACATTTCTTGACCCGCCTTGATCTTTTCGGGATCACCAGTAGAGGTCATAAGTTGGAAAGAAGCAAAAGCCATAAGTAAAAAAGCAATTCCTCCACCAATTCCAATCCCCCAGCGCAACACCCAACCTACCAAAGCAACTGGCTCAAAAGGGATACAGCCCAAAGCTGTACGCAAGCTTTCTTCATCGTCGCAGATATCTGCCCTTATAGTAACTGGTACTCCATTGGTTAGATCTGGGTCTGGTGCCATGGTAAATTTGGCTACTCCATTTTTACACATATCTTCGAAATCTTCATTTCCATAATTTATTTTAGGTTGATTGGCTAATCTGACATCTAAAGTTTTTTGTTCGTCATCTTTTAGCATGTTATTAAAAAGAGACAGTTTGGATATGGTTTTGGCCATGGTAGTAGATGTAGCAGTAAATTCTTGAGAAGTCACATCAGCATGACCGGCATGCGTTAAATCAACTATGTGCAATTTGTATTTTTGATTTATTGTCAGGTTTGACATGATGATTCTGACTTGATCTTCACTAGCATCAATATGAGTATCGTATTCAATGGTGGCGCTACCACAAGGGATAGAATTCGCTAGAACATTTGAGGGACAAAGAAAGAAGCTAAAAATAATTAAGATTATAAATGGCAAATGTTGAGAAATTAATCTAATAAACTTCATAATTATATTTGTTTAACAGCTTGTTTATTATACCAACAATTATCCAATTACCATATAGTTGTACGTATCCATTATAATGGATTGTGTCTATGAAAGTAAAAGTATTTATTTATTTTATTTTAACCATAATTTTTATCTTAGTTGGACAGTCTGCTCTAGTTGGAGCAGATGAATTGGAAGATATTAGTAAACAGATATCTGAACTGGAGAATGCCAAAACTCAGAGCGAAAATGCTACTAAGCCACTAGAAATAGAAGTCAATCAAATACAGGGAAGATTAAATGCTATCCAAACTAGTATGAATAGGGCAGCCGAAAATATTCAAAAACTGGAGCAGAGTATAGTCAAAAGAGAAAAAGATTTTTCTTATCAATACGAACTTTTATCTATTAGAGCAGAGAAACTATACAAACAATTACGTGTTCCTAGGGGACTGCTCACTTTTTTCAACCAAGAGTCACTTGGAAATATTGTTAAAGAATTAGGCTATCAAAGAGCTGTTACTCAAGAAGATAAAAATGTGATTATTGAAATTTCACAAGAGTTATCCGGATTAGAAAAAGATAAACAAAAAGTAGAACAAGATAAAAAAACTTTAGAAAGTTTACAAGAAAGACTAAAATCACAACTAGATTTTTTTCAAAAAGAGATAGAAGGTACTAAAAAATATCAGGCTGCACTCAAAAGTCAAATCGCTCAATTATCTGCTAAACAACAGCAATTAATCGCTGCTAAGCAAAGTAGCTTAAATCTACCTACCAGTTTGGGAGCGGGGCCTTTATATTGTACTGATGATCGCAATATTGATCCGGGCTTTTCACCAGCTTTTGCTTTTTTTACCTTTGGCATTCCACATCGGGTGGGTATGAACCAATATGGAGCTTTGGGTAGAGCTAAAGCCAATCAAAGCTATCAAGATATTTTAAGAGCTTATTTTGACAATTTCAATTTTGAGAAAAAAGACAATATTAATATCAAAGTACAGGGTTTTGGCGAAATGCCTTTAGAAACCTATCTTTTGGGCATTTATGAAATACCTGGTGATTGGCCTGAGGCAGCACTGAAAGCCCAAGTAGTAGCAGCTCGTTCTTATGTTCTCTCATATACCAACAATGGTGAAAAGGAAATTTGTACTACTCAAGCCTGTCAGGTTTATAAAGGTGGTAATAAAGGGGGCGCATGGGAACAGGCGGTCAAAAATACCGAAGGCGAAGTAATGGTTAGCGGTGGACAAGTAATTACAGCTTGGTATGCGTCAACTGCTGGAGCCTATACTTTCAAATCCAGCGACGTGGGTTGGAATGACCGTGCTTGGACTAAAAGATTAAGAGATACTAATGGGGATATTGGAAGTTTTAGTGATCTGTTTGACAAAGCCTACGATAAAGACTCACCTTGTTTTTATGCCGCCCAAGGTTGGAGAGCTGAATATGGCAAATCAGCCTGGCTCAAATCTAGCGAACTTGCGGATATTGTAAATGTAATTTTATTGGCAAAAAAAGATGGATCTACTCAAAAACATTTATCTCAAACAGACAAACCCAATCCTGATGGGGAAGAAACGTGGGACAGTGAAAGAGTTAAAAAGGAATTACAATCAAGAGGAGAAAAACCATTTAATAACATAAATTCAGTTTCAGTCAGTGCTGATTTTGGGATAGGTAAAGCTACAAATGTTAGTTTTAATGGCGATGGAGGGTCAGCAAGTTTTAGTGCCGACGAGTTTCGTAACTATTTTAATCTTAGAGCACCTGCTAATATTCAAATAGTTGGACCATTGTTTAATGTAGAAAAGAAATAATGATATAATATACCTATGTCAAAGGAAATTTATTCCAAACCTTCATCTAATAAATCGATTACAGATAATAATCCAGCTTATCCTTTAAGTCGATCTATGCTGGCAGATATCGAAAAAGAAATATATAAAATGGGGAATAGTTTTTTTGCTGGTTTTCATGGGTATCCCAGAAAAATAAAATTTGAAAGTCAAGATAGTAGAGAACAAATTATTTTATTGTTGCGTAGGCATTTTATAACAAATATTACTTGGATTTTAATTACCGTTTTATTGAGCTTTATTCCGTTAACTTTTTCATTTTTTGGCATATTAAATTTATTACCATCTAATTTCCAACTAATGACTTATGTTATTTGGTATCTATTTGTTTTAGCTTATTTTTTTGAAAATATATTGACTTGGCTATATAATGTTTATATTATCACCGATGAAAGAGTAGTGGATGTTGATTTTGTTTCTTTAGTTTATAAGCATATTTCAGAAACTAAAATTGATAAAATTGAAGATGTTACTTATGAGCAGGGAGGCCTATTCCAGTCATTTTTTGATTATGGAACTGTTGCTATTCAAACAGCTGCTGAAGAGCGAGAATTTGAGTTTGAATATGTATCTCAACCATCAAGAATTGCAAAAGTACTAAATCAATTAATAATCCAAGAAGAGCAGGAAAAAATAGAAGGAAGGGTTAACTAATATGGATATTATTAGCCAAATATTTAATGTCAATCTTGATACAGCCTTGCTTGGGGGATTAAAAATAATGTATTTGGCAGCAATTTTCTTTTATATTATTTTTGCTAGTTTGATTATTAAACAAATCTATTTAATGACCGGAACTTTGATTAGTTCAGTATCCAAAAGAATTGAGTTAATTGGCTGGGTAAACCTTTTTTTTGCTATTGGTATCTTCTTTTTTGCTCTTGTAGCCCTTTGATTCTTGCAAAAATCACAATCACACTTGGTATACAATAAAAGGGGGTTAAATTTTATTCTATGCCAATTAACTTTTATTTAGCTAAAGGTCAAAGAGAACAATCAATGCTTGGGCAACATGCTCAAGTTTATACTATTATTCGTTGGCATGAAGAAACCTTGCGTTTTGTAATCATCCAACTACAAGCTAGACTTTATGGTATAGAGCTTGCGAGTTATGCCAAGTCAATCTCAGAACAATTAAAACAATTAATTCCCTCTTTTTCTCAACTGATAAATTGGTGTAATAAAATAGATCCTCGTGCTGTTGGCTCTCGTGTTTTAGTAGGACAAATTGATCCAAACACCAATAAGTTGATGTTTCAATCTTCGGATAGTCAAATTGTATGGCTGATTCGTCAAGAAAAGTTTTATAAAATGTTAGTTTCTCAAAAAGGGATAAGTGGAGAGTTGTTACCAGGAGACCAGTTAATCGTTGGGGATCAAAAATTAATCGATGGTCTAGATAATAAGATACTGCCATATAAACCAATACAAAACCAACTTGAAAATATCTTATTTGGTTACCATCAAGACAATAAATTACTTATAATTAGTAGTCCATCAAAACAAAGGTTATCTTTAGATAAATTAAAAAAAATATTTTTATCAATTAAAACTGAAAAACCTAAACCAAACAATACAACACCAATTCAAATGTTGTTTTTGAAAAAACCAAATATAAAATATCAAGGAAAGCGTGAAGTAACTTTAGCGATTGCTGGACTTTTTTTGATTGCATTAATAATTAGCGTTAGTTTTGGAATTAATAAAAGAAGACAGTTGATACAAACTCAAAAAGAACAACAATTAATTGCTGACATAACTTATCGTTTGGAACAAGCAAAATCTTTACAAGAACTTAATCCAACAAGATCTAAAACTCTACTTAGTGAAGCCTCTTTGGCTCTTAATGAATATGTTTCGGATAATAAGTTACCTTCTATTACATTAAACAATCTAAAAAATGAAGTCGCCAGTGCTTATGAGTTAGTATCTGGATTAATAATAGTTTCCCAAGCGCCGCTTTTTTATGATCCTAATTTATTAAAAGATGGTTTTATGCCACAGCAACTATCTATTTCAGATGATGAATTGGTATTACTGGATACTCAAAATAAAATTGCTGGAAGTATTGATTTACAATCCAAATCAGCCCAAATAGTTGCTGGTAGTAGTCAAATTCAGGCTGATTCCAGACTGACTACAATTCCTGCGTGGATGTTTTTGTTGTCTGGAAATAAATTGGCAATTATTGATAAAAATATCCAAAAACAAATTAAAAGTTTTACTTTAACCAGCACCACAGTTTCTGATATGGTTGGTTATGGCAATAATTTATATATATTAGATGTTCCAGCAGGGCAAGTGCTGCGATTTAGAGGAATTAAAGATAGTTTGGCAAAAGCAGAAGACTTTTTTAATGAAAAACAAGACTTGTCTGGAGCAGTTAGTCTGGCCATAGATGGATCTATCTGGATTTTATACAGCAATGGATCAGTAGAAAAATATACCAGCGGTTTAAGGGACGGCCTATATACTGATTTTAATCTGGATAAACCTATCCAAAAAGCTGACACTTTTTTTACTAACGAAAACCAAAATAATATTTATATTCTAGACAAACAGCAAGGAAGAATCGTTGCTATATCTAAACAAGGAGAATTTAAAACAGAATATACTTGGGAAAATTTAAAAAACTGTGATGGCTTTGTGGTTAGTGAAAAGATAGG
>CAYXFC010000044.1:0-2003 GCA_964464155.1 uncultured Pseudomonadales bacterium | reverse complement strand
ATACTTGGGAAAATTTAAAAAACTGTGATGGCTTTGTGGTTAGTGAAAAGATAGGTAAAATTTTGGTTTTAAAAGATGGTAAGATATGGGGAATTAATCTTAAATAACCCCCTTTACAGATATGAGAGTTATAAATAAATACGCCAGCTACGAATACACCCTTTTTGACCGCTTTGAGGCCGGTATAGTCTTAATTGGTTCTGAGGTAAAAAGTGTTAAGCTGGGCAGAGTATCGCTAAAAGATGGCTTTGTTAAAATTGTTGGCGGAGAATTGCTTTTGCTCAACGTTTTAATTTCTCCATATTCTTTTGCCGATAATGAAAGTTATGAACCTAAAAGAACGCGCAAACTACTGATGCACAAAAAAGAAATTCTTAAACTTTCTCAAAGACTTGATATTAAACGTATAACTTTGGTTCCCACTGCCATATATACCAAAAAAGGCAAAATTAAACTAGAAATTGCTCTAGCCAAAGGCAAAATGGAGTTTGAAAAACGGGAAACGATTAGGAAAAAGGATCTGATGCGAGAGCAAGAAAAGATACTAAAAAATATTAATTAGCAATAAATTCAGTACGCCTTCCAAAATCAGTAGAATGAACATGGCTTGGTAAACAGCCACGAAAAAGATCAAACATAAATCCAGAATAATATTTTTGATAAATCTCTTCATGACTTAAATCCACCCAACTTTTAGCATAAAAAGGAACTTGTTTTTGTCTATCTATAATTTCGTTAATTAGTATTTTTGTTAGTTCCTCGTCACCTTTATTTACATATTTGATATCTTTTTGACGATAATTTTCAAGCTTTCTTTGAATCTCCTTTTTTTCATAAGCATCAATACCTTGTAACTCTTGAAAATAGTTTTTAATATTTATGTAATCAACATAATTTCTATCACTAAATTTTAGACTCATCCCTCCAAAAGGATGCCACATATATTTGTGGTCATCAGAAATCAGCACAAAATTTCGATAATCGAGCACTTGTTCGTGTAATTCGTGAATATACCATTTCCACCCACCTATTTTTACCAACTGTGTTCCAAAAACTAAGTCTAGATTGGCAAATTCATTAATTTCTTTTCGGCTAAACTTAACAGATCCTCCATTTTGTGGTCTTTTGCTTATACTAAATTTGTCTAATACATCTATTACAGATTGCGGGTTTGAATCTTTAGTAACTGTTGGTTCAAATTCAATTAATACAGCCAGACCACGGTCACTTTTTGTTTCTAATGTTTTCCAATCAGCTTGAGTTAGTGGATAAACCTTATCTATATATTCAATAACTAACTTGGCGAGGTCAACTGACTCTCCAGGAGTTTTTTGGGTTAAAAGTTGAGGTATTTGCTTAAGAATGGGTTTATTTTCTATTAAGTAATTAGTTTTATCAATGTTGCTGGGATCAACGGAAATAGTTTGTTGCATATAAAAATTAGTTTTAATATTTGTCTCAATTTTTTTAATTAAAACATAAACTTGGTCTGAATTATTGCTCTTTTTAATATCTTGATAAACATATTTGGGTCCAAGCAGCCAATACAACAAAACAATAGTTCCCAAATCTGTATCTGATTGATCGACTAAATACTGCCAAGGTTTTATGCCATCATCAAAATTCCAATGCAACAATAGTTGGTGTTTTTCTAGGGGGGATTTTAAAATCTTAACAGAAGCATCGTTAAGAACTCTTTTAACTCTTTTGATTTCTGATTTAGTTAATTGAGTCATATAAATAATATTATCATAAAGATAAATGGTGGAGATGGGGGGAATCGCACCCCCGTCTAGCTTTGACTTTTAAATCTTCTACACACATAGTTTGCTAGGGTACTGAAAAGATGATTAGCAAACGACTCATGTCTTTTCAGCTTGATCTAAATTTGGTATTGCTTGATCAAATCAATACTACACCTATCGTTTGGTTTCACCCACAATTGACTCCGATAGGAAAAGTAATTGTGAATGTCCTAAGCTAATTAAGCAGCAAAAGCGTAA
>CAYXFC010000043.1:0-7579 GCA_964464155.1 uncultured Pseudomonadales bacterium | reverse complement strand
AACTCCGCACATAATTACTTTTAAATATTTCTCTAAATCCATTTTTTGTTTGTGAAATGTAATATTTGATATTAAATTTCTGAAATCCTATCTTAGGCTCTTGAGCTAAAATAAATATTAAGGTAGTTATTAATTCTGCAAGTCCATACAATAGATATGGTAAACCTGTCCATATATGATACAGATAGCCACCGGTTAATGTTGCTATTGCCAACCCAACTTGAAAAAGCAAAGCGTTTGTGCTGGAAATTTTTGCATATTTTTTTTCTCCTCCTAATTCTTTTAAGGAATCATAGAGCAAAGCTGAGTCAGCCCCCGATATCAAAGCGTTTCCAACTGATGTAATGGTAAAACCTGCTATCAACATCAAGGGGTTTATTGAAAAGGCAATATACATATTGCCAAACGCCCGCATCCCCCAGCCAATAATTACTGTCTTTTTCCTTCCTATCAAGTCCGCTAATGCCCCAGTTGGAAGCTCTAATATGAGAGTAACCCCCACAGCAAAGGCATCAAGTAGAGCCATTTGGGCAAAACTAATAAAATGCCTTTCAAAGCTTACCCAAATTGGCACAACAAAAATTAATGCTGAAAAAAAATTAGAAAGATAGTAGAGATAAATATTACGTCTTAATTTATCTTTATATTCCATGGAAATATTTTAGCATTGGTCTATTAAACTCTGAATAGAATTTTGATGATGTGGCTTTACAATATTTAATATTTTCTCGGTTTTATCTGTATTGAGGACTAAATTCTTCACTCCTCCCCCAATCGAAGTAGGTACTAATTTTGCCTTTTTCTCAAATACCTCTTTTATTAAACTGCCAAATTCATAGGGTGTAGTTGTCTGACCCACACAATGTAAGACTTGGCCTGTTTTTAATTTATCTTCACTAATTAACTGAGCGATTTGCAGACAACAATCAGAAAAATAGGAAATAGGAGTGGGACAGATAAATTGATCGTTATAAAGTTTAACCTCGGCATTATTATCCATCCACGATATCATTTTGCGTGCCAATCCTGGTTTGGGGTGAGAAAAATTACCATAAGGAAAAGCGAGACGAATAATCACAACTTTTTGATCTTTACTTGCATTTTTGACCAATTTTTCGGCTTCAGCTTTAGTTTGGCTATAAATAGTATTATCAGGACAAATTTCGTCATCTGGTAAATAGGGAGTTTCTTTTTTACCTCCCGCAAAAACAAAATCGGTTGAAATATGCACCAATGGAATACTTAATTGTTTACATGCTTCTAATAAGATCCGAGTTGCGTCTATATTTACCTTTTTGGAAATATCAATCTGATCACTAGTTAAATTATTTCCAGTTATCGTAATGGCCGCAAAATGAAACAAGATTGGTATTGATTTGTCTGATATTAGATTTAATTTGGAATTAATATATGCTAATACTGGTTCCTTATTGGTAATATCTACCGATTCTTCTTCCCCGTGTAAATCCAATCCATAAAAGGGAATATTTTCCGATAAAGCTAGCTTCTTAAAATCTGAAGCGACTAATCCAGATGATCCGGTACATAAAATTGAAAAAGGCATAATTTAACCATTCTTTGGTTCCCAAATTTCAGTCAGCACTGTATCCCAATCAAATCTTATCTCATCTTTGGGATCAAAAATTTCAGTTTGAAAATTTGTTACTCTTACTTCTGGTTCTGATAAGGATTTCCAGCCATGCATAATTCCTGGAGGAATTACCACTAGTCTAGGTCGAAGTTCTCCCATAAAAACTGAATTTACATGTAAAAAAGTTGGAGAGTCTGGGCGGATGTCTACCAAACCAATTTGAATCTTACCTCTTGTAACTACAAACTGGTCAGTATGAATTTGATGTGCATGCCAGCATTTGACTACCCCAAAATCCGTGGATGATTGGTATACATGTTTTGCCATGGCAATTCCGTTTTCCCCTACCCAAGACGAACTCCACAATTCGGTTACCTCTCCTCTACCATCCAAATTGACTGTCAAATCTTTAACTGTTACTCCTTTGATAGTAACGCCTTTTTCTATCTTAAATTTTTGATTTTTCAGCCAATCGGCTGTGATGTCTTTTAGTTGCATAAATTTACCTTTCATCATATTGTTTTTGATAATAATCTTGGTAGGCACCTGATTTAACTCGCTTCCACCAATCTTTATGTTCAGTATACCAAGCTATTGTTTGCTGTAAATATTGCTCAAATGTATATGCTGGTTTGTAACCTAACTGCCGATTTGCCTTAGACCAATCAATTGTATATCGTACATCATGACCAGGTCGATCTTTGACATATTGAATAAATTCTTCACCTTTATTCATAATTTTTATGATCATCTTAACAACATCCAAATTAGAAATGTCCTTTGTTAGCCCTCCCAAACAATAGGTCTCTCCAATTACACCTTTTTCTATAATCAACTCAATTCCTCGACAATGATCATCAACATACAACCAATCGCGTACTTGATTACCAGCACCATATACTGGTACTTTCTTACCTTCCAAAATATTTGTAATAGCTAGTGGGATAAATTTTTCAGGAAAATGATAGGGACCAAAATTATTAGAACAATTAGAAATTGTTACTGGTAAATTAAAGGTTCGATGATAAGCTCGAACCAAATGATCGGATCCGGCCTTGGAAGCAGAATATGGACTGGAAGGATCATAAGCAGTATTTTCATTAAATTTCGTGTCCGATCCCAACTCTAAGCTGCCAAAAACCTCATCTGTAGATATATGATGAAATCGAACATTTTGTTTGCGAGCCTGTTCTAACAAAACATAAGTGCCATAAACATTAGTTTTCACAAAAGAATCAGGATCAAGTATTGAACGGTCTACATGGCTTTCTGCAGCAAAATGAACAACTATATCTATATCGTGAAATGCTAATTCTATTGCTTTTTTGTCACAAATATCACCTTTGATAAAAGTATAGTTAGGGTTATTTTCAATATCAGTTAAATTCTCTAGATTGCCAGCATAGGTTAATTTATCGAAGTTAACAATCTGATCATCAGAATGTGACTTAAACCAATGGCGGATAAAATTAGAGCCAATAAATCCAGCTCCTCCAGTTATTAATAATTTCATAATTTTAATTATTTTTTTCTTTTTGGTATAAAACTGGCATAAGCCTTAGTTACGATTTTTTGTTGGTATATTTGCCAACAAGCTAAAGTTGGTGCATCCACAATTGTACCTTGGGCAATCATTTTTTCAAAATCTTTAATTTTTATGAGTTTAGGTTGAATTATTTCCGCCTCTCCTAATTCTTGTTTGTTAGTTTTTATTAGATTATGAGCTAAAAATACAAAACCCCGATTATTTGTATGCCCCAAACCAACATAGAAAAATCCCAGCTCAGTCCAATTACTGGCTTTGTATCCAGTTTCTTCCAATAGTTCTCTTTGAGCTGCTTTTAGCTCTTTTTCACCGCTGTTAACTGCACCCATAGGAAATTCCCAATTCCAAGCTTTGATAGTGGGCCTAAACTGATGTTGAATTAAAACCTGTTCATGTTCAATTGCAATTACTGCAATAAATGGATTGTTAGCTACATGAGTAAAATAAGTTGCTGTTTTACCATCGGGTAATTTGATTTCTTCTTTGATAATTTTATAAAATGGACATTGGTATTCAATTATATAATCAGTTTTTTCCATATAATCCTAGGACTTGTATGTTAGAGTTTGTTAATTTATACTCTGTTTGTTATTAACTTACAACTATTACCTATGACTAACGCTAATGTTTCTAGCCCTATTCCCGGAGCTACAATTATCAACCCAGATGGCAGTGAAAGTAAAGTTCCTGACATAATTGAACAAGATGGCAATACAATAGTGGAATTAGTTTCTTCAGAAGAAAATGAATCTGATTTTGATCAGCAACAATATGAGTCTGTTAAAAACTTGGTTATGCGTAAAACTGTCCAAGCAGATGAGTTAAACTCTCAAATCTCAGAACTTAGTGATAGCTTAAAAAATATTCTAATCAATGATAGCGAACTAGCCCAGTCAGAAGAAGATGCTAAAAAGGCTAAAAAGGCAGCCGTAGCTCGTAAAGCTACTTTAATGAACTCTCCCGAAGCTGTTTCTGTAAAAATTAAATTACAAGAAGCTAAAGAAGATCTTAAAGATATTGAAGATTCTCTTTCTACCCAACTATTGTCTCTTTACCAAATTACTGGTGTTCAGGAGTTTGAAACTGACGAAGGTGAAGTAAGAGAATTTGTGATCAAAGCTAGAGTCAAATCAAAAAAGAAAAAATAGTATTATCTTTTAAGAGCAAATCCACCAGCTTTTGATATTTTATAACCTGGTGTTGCTCCTGCCTCATTCCAATGTTGCTGTACATTAAAACCGGGTTTTGAGCTGCCATGTTTAAGAACAGTTATAAGCTTGGCGCCTTCTGTAGTACATTGCTCAAAATCTCTAAGATCTGCTAATGGTACTTCTGGATAATCATCTAAGTTTATATGGCTTGGAATTTTGTCAATTGGAGTAAAGGTATTTCTGCCAGTAGTTTCATCAAATCCAATAACTATTAATACTTCCCTTTCTTAAATATAGGCGCTTCTTTGCCGCCTACTGTAACAGGCACTCTGACGCGAAAAATGGAGCCTATGCCTGATGCTTGAGCGATTATTATATGATCCATATATTCATTTAATTTACTTTTACCCCAACCCAATCCACGTAAGGAAAATAAGCTCTGATTTCAGCCCAGAATTTATCATTTAATTTGGCAGAAAAAACAGCTTTGTCTCCTTTTTCCATATGACCGCATAATCTACTTTCCCAGTCACGGATAATTTCAGTAACTTGTTTACCTACTTCATTAAATTCCGCCTGATATTTTTTTCTATCTTTACCAAAATCATCGTTAAGTAGTTTGAAACGTAAAAATAAATTTTTATTTTGTTCAAACATTTCATTGAAATATTGTCGAAATTTAGGTGCCATATTATTTTTCTTTAATTTTATATTGAGAGCCCCTTGTCACTCCTTGCCTAACAATATAACCCGATATCACCAATTGCTGCAAGTCAAAACGTAAAGTACGATAAGTACTCGTATAAATCGCCGTATGTTACCAGTTGTTGCCTATTATTGCACAAGCCTAATTATTTATTAGAAGTATATTTTTTAACCCAATATTTTCTTATTATTGGTAAACTAAATGTAGACAGAACAAAACCTAAAGTTGGAACGATTGCATTCAACCAAGGCTTACTAATAGTCATCGCATTCATAAAAATCCCTATAGTTAGGTAAGTAAAAAAAGCAATACATATTTTCCGAGTCCAGCTAGTTTCCCATGCTTTATCCAATTCCACTCTTTGGTTTCTAGTTTTAATTTTATTTATTTCTATATTTAATTTATTAATTTCTAAATTTAATTTTTGGTTTACCATAGAATTAATACATTTTATTATTTAATATATTTTTTACCTCTCAATTTTTCCGGCAATAAGCTTTTATCTGGATATTTTTCGTAACCTTCTCCATAGCCCAATTCTTTCATTAACTTTGTCGGAGCATTACGAATAGACATGGGGATAGGTAAATTGCCAAGCTGCTTAACATCTGATAGCGCGCTCATATAAGCATTATAAGCTGAACGATCTTTTTTACACTGACAAAGATAGGCAACTCCAGCAGCTAAATTTTCCTGACATTCTGGTAATCCGACGGTTTCACAGGCTCGAAAAACTGCATTAGCTACCACCAAAGCTGTAGGTGTTGCTAGCCCAATGTCTTCACTAGCAAAAACCACCATACGTCTGGCAATAAATAGCGGATCTTCACCGCTATCAACCATTCTAGCCAAATAATAAAGCGCGGCGTCGGCGTCTGAAGCACGCATCGACTTGATAAAGGCGCTAATGGTATTGTAATGTTCTTCTCCTCCTTTATCATATTGCAAAGCCTTTTTTTGTAGAATTTCTTTTAATAAAGGAAAGCTGATTATTTTTCCTTTGCTTAAAAATAAATTCTCTGCAGCAATTTCTAAAATATTTAGTGCAGTACGACCATCACCATTAGCAAAACCAGCCAAAAATGATAGCGCTTTTTTATCCATTTTTATTTTTAATTGTTTCAAGCCTTTGTTAATAATAATGGCTAATTCATCTTCATTAAGTGGCTGTAGGACAAAAACTCTGCTACGAGATAATAGGGCTGAAATTACTTCAAAAGATGGATTTTCGGTTGATGCTCCTATTAATATCAAAGTTCCGTCCTCAATAAAGGGCAATAAAAAATCCTGTTGAGCTTTATTAAAGCGATGAATTTCATCCAAGAATAAAACTGTGTATTTTGTCTTTGTTTTTTCACTAGTATATAAATTAGGTTCTTTATTATCATTATTTACTGTATTTATTATTTTTTTGATGTCATTTTTACCAGCAGAGACTGCTGATAGCTGAAAAAATTGTGCCTTAATTGACTTGGCAATAATTCGTGCTAAAGTTGTTTTACCACAACCAGGAGGCCCCCAAAAAATAATTGAGTAGGGTTTTTGACTGTCAATCATCAGTTTAATCGGTTTGCCTTCACCTGTTAAGTGTGTTTGTCCTACAAACTGTGATAAATCAGAAGGTCTTAAAATGTCAGCAAGAGGATGATAGGTATCCATGGAGCAAGAATAACATTGAATATATTAGTTTACAAGTTAATATTAATATTTAATCTGCCAGTCAATATTAGGGAAAGATAATTCATTTTCTTCAATATCAAGGCTATCTACTTTATCCTGCATCTGTTCCACTCTATCAACAACGCCTTTAGGTATATTTTCATTTTCCACTGGAGTTGCTATGACAGTTGGTGGAGGTGTTTGTTTAATATTTTCAGGAACAGGCTTTTGATAAATAATTGCCAACACTGATATTAAGGCAATTAATAACATAATTAATATACCTCCTAGTATTATTATCCAATATTTAAGTGATTTTACTTTATTCTCAATTATAAATTCTTTTGTGCTTGCTGGTTTGCCAACTGATTGTTTGTTCGGTTGAGTTTGTGATTGAGTTTTGAGATCAGAGATATTTTCTCCTTGATTTTCCGATGCTAAATCACGATAGGGAACCTGTTCGCCACTGATTGGATTAAAGTTAGTGTCTTCCATTATTGATTACCTCCACTAGCACTAGCATTTTTACCACTTGCTTTAGGTAAAATTTTATTTAATTCTTTAAGTATCTCTTGTTGGTATCCAACTCCATCTTTTAATAATTGTTTACCATTTCCAAGTTCATTTTTAATACTTACCAAACTTTTAGAAGCAGCATTTTCATCATTTGCTTTTTTTAATTCTTCTGCAATTGCTAGAGCATTAGTGATTGATTGATCACATCTAAACGTCATGTCTACAGATTGATCATACCAATTTTTGATAAAACTATTTTTATATTTATCAACCAAAGGCTGAAGTACTGAGTTAGTTGCCGAATACTCTTGATTTAATTGCCTTAATCTCCCAATTAATATATGTGCTACTGTTTCATGACTTAATATAATATATTGATTTTTTTTACGTTCCAATCTTGATGATATTTC
>CAYXFC010000042.1:1786-7610 GCA_964464155.1 uncultured Pseudomonadales bacterium | reverse complement strand
GCTATGTTGATACTTATGGAGAAACACAAAATCTGGAACGTAACTTTATTATCGCGGCTAGTGGTACTGGTGGTACAACACCTGCATACACTGCAACTACTTCTGCTCAAACAGCAACTCCTAGCCCAATTGCAACATTAGCTCCTCGTAAGTCAATGCCTTCTACAGCAAGCGGAACTCCAACTTCTGGTTTTGAATTACCCACTTTTATATTGTTATTACTGGGTTTCGGTTTAGTATTCACTGGAGCTGGATGGAAAAAGTCATTAAGATTATTTTAATAATTTATGAACTTTGACCATCAGATGAATTCAAAATCAACGTTAGATACTACTCAAAATAATTTAACAGATCAAATAACAGAAAAAATAGTATCTCCTCAGATTGAGATAGGTTCTAATCCTCCACCAATTAATAATGATTCTGGACTGGTGATGGCTACTCTTCCAAAATATTCCAAATTATCATCATTTGTTGTTTTGCTACTAATTGGATTAATTGGTATAAGTGGTGGTACCTATGCGCTTTTTTTTAATTCTAACTCAAAAAAATCCCCTGAAGTATTTGAATTAGCTCCTCAAGGTAAATTAACTTGTATGCCAATCGACGATCAGGGTAATATTACAAATGAAAAATATAGATATAATCGTATGAAAGTTATTAATTTAACTGGGGAGAATAGACAAGTATGGGTACAATGGAACCAATGTTCTCCAAATGAAATTATACATAATTCTGATGGTACTATAGAATGTCGTAAATATGCTAAAAGAGAACCGTATATAGTAGGTCCAGGTGGAGAGAACGCCCAAATATTTACTATAGATGTTGCTTGCGAATCTACTGGACAACTTGATATAGGAGCTGATGATAGTAAATCACCCTGTTTTAATTCTGTTGATAACGTAGATTGGCAGGGTGGTGTTGCCTTTACAATTAAAACAAATAGTCAGTCGTGTGTTTTGCCAACAGCCACTCCTACAATAACCCCCACTCCTAGTCCAAGTCCAAGTCCAACAGTTACTCCTAGTCCAAGTCCAACACCAACGACCAGTCCTACACCAACACCAACAGCTTCCCCAACTCCAACGCCTAGTGCTACTGCAGTACCTATGTCTTGTCTTAATTTAACAACGTCGAAAATAACACCTCAAAGAGGAGATACTGTAGTTTATACCTGTTCTGGTTTTGGAACAGAAGCAGCATACGCAAATTTTAGAACACTGAAAGATGATCAGGTAATTTCTCCTTTTGGATCATCTATTGCTTTAGATGATAATAAACGAGCTAACTGGTCATTATATATTGATCCCAATATGGAAGCTGGCAACTATAAAGTTCAATGTCAAATATGTGTCGGAAATGACATAAATAATCGTTGTACTAATTGGAGTTTAGCTCAATAATCATGAAAAAAATATTATTTTATTTATTATCTTTAATAACTATACTATTACTTACAGGTTTCTCCAGTTGGTTTTTTATTAATAAATATCAAATAAAAAATACAGATCAAAAACAAGAGTCACAAACTGATGACAATTTAACTGTAAACGAAATTTATCAAAGTGAACAGACTGTTTGTGAAGTAAGTTTTGTATTACCTCAACTAGCTACAGCTACTCCCACCGTATCTCCAACAGCTACAGCTACGGTAAGACCAACAGCAACACCAACAATAATACCCACAGCTACTCCAACTACTAGACCCACTTCCACAGCTACGGTAAGACCAACTGCTACGCCAACAGTAACACCCACACCACAACCAGAATGCTATCAATCTTGTTCTCAATCTATTAACGGAGATGACAATTGCCCTTCAAATTTGGTATGTAAATCAGTTAATGGAGAATATATTTGTGTTAATAATACATGTCCACAAAATCAAACTTGTACTTGCAGCGCAACTCCCACACCTACAGCTACTGCTTCTCCAACACCAAATCCCACCCCAACCCCTACTCCTCAGCCAGGATGTTATGACAGTTGTTCATCGGATTCAGATTGTCCAAACGATTTACTATGCCGCAGTGTTAATAATGTTAATAAATGCTTAGATATTAATTGTCCATCTGAGTCTGATTGCACATGTAATACTACTACTCCCAAAGAGCCAGAACTTCCCAAAGCTGGAGGTATTCCTCCTACTATTATTTTTGCTTTGGGTGGTATTATTATCGTTTTGCTTGGTTTAGTTTTCTAACCTTAAATATATGAAAATAGATGTATTATCTTTATTTGATAAAGGTATTAAATTAAATTTATATACAGTTCTTCTAATTGTTATCTTAATATTTTCCTTTTTAACTAAGGCTTGGAATATTGCCAGTCCTGACGAATACTATTTTGATGAAATTTACTATGGTTTTACAGCAGAACAATATGCTTTGGGCAATACTAAAGCTTGGGTTTGGGATTTCACTCCACCAAAAGGCTTTGCCTATACTTGGGATCATCCACCAACAGGCAAATTAATTATGTCATTTTTTATATCAATATTTGGTATAAATAGTACAAGTCGTAGAATGGCTCCTTTATTAGCAGGTTCATTCCTCCCATTAATCGTCTATCTGATAGCTTTGACTTTATTCCCCAAAAATAAATTGTTGGCCATAATTGCCGCTTTTTTAACTACATGCGAAGGTCTTGTATTAAGCTTATCTCGAATTGCTCTAACAGATAGTATTTTAACTTTATTTATTACATTAACCTTATTATTTTTGTGGCAAAAAAAATATCTTCTTTCTGCTATTTTTTTTGGTTTATCTATTAGCACCAAATGGACAGGTATATATTTAATACCTGTAATTGGCATTACCCTAATTACTCATTGTAAGTGGAGTTTTATTTACTGGCAAAAAAGTCTTAAAAACATTTTTATTAAAGGTCTAATTTTCGCAATAATTGGAATTTCAATATATTTAATTAGTTATACTCCTTTATTTATTCATTACGGTTTTCAGAAATTTATTGATCTACATAAACAAATGTGGTGGTATCATACTAATTTAAAAGCTACTCATCCTTCACAGTCTGTAGCTTACCTTTGGCCAATTGATTGGCGTCCTGTATGGTTCTGGGTCAAATATGGTGACAGTAAAACAGGCAATATTTATGCTATGTTAAACCCTTTTATAGCTTGGGGTGGAATTTTAGCTGTTTTGGTTACTATGTATTATTACCTAGAATCAAAAAGTAAAAATTTATTAGTATTATTGTTAGCTTATTTTATTTTCTGGGTGCCCTGGATTTTTTCACCTCGAATTATGTTTTTATACCATTATTTGCCATCGGTTCCTTTTTTAATTATTTGTATAGCTTATATTTTAGATAAGTTAATTAGAGCTGATAATCAGTTTTTACCTTATATTGCTATGTTTTATATCAGCTTGGTATTAGCTACTTTCATCTTTTTCTATCCTTATTGGACTGGAACGCCTGTTATTAATGATATGGTTGATAAGTTTCGCTGGCTCAAAACTTGGGGACCTTAGTTATAAACTCCAAATATGCAAATATCTAATAAAATAAATGCCCCAAAAATTTATTCCTATAGATAGGATTATTAATATTGGAAGTAGTATTTGTAATATCTTTTTATTTTTAATTGTTCCAAGCGAAATTAAAAAACATAAACTACCTTCAAGGGCAAATCGATAGCCAAATTGGCTAAAACCAACTGTTCCGTGTAAAAATCCCGGTATTATCATGGCTATACCACTGAAAATTAGTGCTAATACCCATTTTTTACGCCAATTTACAAAGAGAGTTAATAATAAAAAGGGAGAAGTTAACCAAATTGCCATTCCCTCAAGTGAAGGTTTAGCAAAAGGAAATTGACTGAAAGATGGCGGGAATTTTGTCAAAATAAATCGAATGTTTCTGGGTAAGTAAGAAAGACTAAAAATACCAGACGTATACCATCTTTCTTGTAAAACACCAGGAATTTTAGTATATCCTACATCAGAAAAAGTATTAAAACGCAGGTAGTTATAAATAAAATTTAAGGTTACAAAAATTACAACCCCGATTAATAATAGCGCTAATTTTTGCCATAAAAATATATTCTTCAATTTTATTTGTTTTGTTTTATTTAAAGTTAGAAATATAAAAAAAGGCAAAATTAAAATATCAGGTAATCTTGACCAATAAGCTGCTCCGATAGTTAATCCACTCAAAAACCAAAGAGTCATTTTATTCGTAGTAATTAATTGATCATTTTTTTGCCTTATCTTAAGTAATAAAAAGGCTATTAATATAAAGGTAATAGCTGTAATATGGCTTATATACCAAGCTGAACCTTCGGTTGCCAGATACCAATGGTTGGTTCCTAAAATAAAAGCGAGTGTTAAACCCAAGGCTAGTTTCCATTTATATAATCGATGTAAAACCCAATAGAGAATAATAAAATTTAACACTCCAAAAACAAGACTTATTAGTGTCTGGCTTTCAATACCAAACTTAATAAAAGGAACAGCAATAATTGCTGGCATAGGTGGATAAACCACATACCATTTACCACTAGCTGCAGGTATTAGCTCATTAAGCCACGAAGGGTTTGTGTCCAGATATATCTTACCTTGCATTAACTGTTTGGCCAGTAAGATAAAGTAATTATAAGGTGTCTGGGGTTTTATTTGAGTTAAAAAGTAGACAACGCCAACCAATAATAAACTGAAGATAAATACGATTTTTTCTTTCTGGTTAGTAAGCATAAGCTAATTTTTATATACTTTTAGTATTTAATTTGCTCCTTGCAAATACAATTAGAATCCATCCCCAAGAAATTATAATACTTGGCCACCAAAAATTAGGTATATATAACAACTCAACTGTATGTTTACCTTCTGGTACGAAAAGTCCTTTAAATAAATAGTTTGTCTGTAAAATTGGAATATCTCTCCCATCAATAAAAGCTTTCCAACCGAGATAATTACTGTCATTAAATACTAGCAAACCTCCGCTATCACTTTCCATATTTAATGACATACTATCATATGCTTCTTTATTCAATTGAAGTGGTATTATTTGACCTTCAATTGGTTTATTAGCTGGGTTTATTATTGTTTCTACAATAGGGATTTCTGGATTAAAAGTACTTGCTCTAATAGCCTCTAAAGCTTCTGATTCACTATCAACCAGATTCCAGTTAGTAGCTAAAAATATTCTAGGTAAAGGATTATTAATTTCAAATAATTTATAATCGCGATAAATATATTTGATACTTCCCATTCTAAATAAATTTTCTCTTTTAGTTGACATAGCTAGATTTTGCCAATTACTAAAACGGGTTAAATATAGTGAAGTAAAACCATTTGCTTCCATTACTTGACATGGGACTAATTGATCTGGCATCAAATCACTCCAAAAATCGGTATAAGTATATACACGATATTGCTTTCCTAATTGTTTATCTAGAAAACTAATCGTTTCATTAGGTAGATGCAACATGTCCTGCCATGCTACCCATAGATTTATTGGCTTTACGAAATTATATACTTCAACTAATAGAATTAAGGGAATTATTATTACAATTAATTTGGTTTTAAAAAATTTATAAATTATTAAAATAATTAAAAGTAAAAAACTGACTACTAAAGGAAAGCTAGTATGCTGAGCGACTGATTTCTGTACTAATGTTGAAATATCGGTTTTATTATTAAAAAAACCATCTAAAGAATAGGTGTTTTGAATATAGTTTGTTAAAGTTGAATTTGGATTAGAACTATCAAAACGCATCCAAAATAACATTAAAATAATGCTTACTAATAAGATAATAGGCATTATTTTGATATTTAGGCTTTTTCGATCTTTTATGTAG
>CAYXFC010000042.1:0-1776 GCA_964464155.1 uncultured Pseudomonadales bacterium | reverse complement strand
ACCAAGCGCGGCTAAAACAACCAAACTAAAATCTGTTAATAACAAAAACTTCCCTGGAGCTCTTAACCCATTTAAGATTGGTAATTTATAAAATAATGTCTCGTATAAAAAAGTGTTTCTGCCAAAAGCAATCAGCAAGCTGATAATTAATAATCCTAATAAAGGTAACTTTTGTTTTATTTTTTGTCTATTAAAAGCAGCTATTGCCAAAATAATTGTCGTAATTCCTACAAATCCGGTAGTTTCGATTTGTCCCCAATACCCGAAACGGTGCCATACAGTAGCATAATGCCAACTCTGGGCAAGATTGGTAAAGAAAAAATGCGGACTAATAAAATTAATTAAGTCGAAAAAATGCAAAGATGAATTAGTAGCATCTAAAAAGTCAACTCCTTGAGCTCTATTTGACAATGGCAACAATGTTTTTAACTGCCATAAATATGGCAAGGCTGTAATAATAAATGATCCAGTCATCAAAAACCAAGCTTTCAATAATTGCAAAAAATCACTATATCCTAAGATAAGTAAATAAAAAAAACTACCGATTATGGTAATAATAAATATATTAGGATGTCCACTTAAAGCTTGTAAGCCCAAGAAAACTCCAGCTATTACAAAGTCTTTTAATCTTTTATTTTGTATTCCAATAGTGATGAATAAAAATATTAGCGGTAACCAAGCATAAGCGTAAATATGAGTCGGATATTGATCATGAGCTATGATAAAACCATTAAACATATAAGCTAATCCCGCAAACACACTTGGCATGTAGCGAAGATGTAAAAACCGACAATAAAGATAAGTGGAAAAACCTGCAATCGTAAAATGAATAATGCCCAGAATTGTAATTGTCAAAGCGAAAGGAAATAATGTATGTAGCAAATTAAGAGGATAGACAATCCCATACTGTCCCTGTTCTGCGCCTAATGGAAAACCAAAATAAATCAATGGATTCCAAGTTTCTAATCTACCGTTTTTAATAGATTGATCCAAAAAATAGCTAAACGGGAAAGTAATTTTGCTTGTATCTTGACCCCAAAGTATTTTACCTTCAAAACCAGGTAAGTAAAAAATTACACTAGTTAGAATAAAAATAAAAAGACATATTAAATTTTTACGGGTTTTCAGTAATTGGAAATTCATATATTAGCTAAATAACTATACAATATTAAAATATGGGTCAAAAGTTGGAGTTCGTTTTGTTTTTTTTAATCTTAAGTTTATATTTTATATTAAGATTAAGTTTTCTTAATACTATTGAATTTGGTTATGACCAGCCACTGTTGACAAACCAAGTTATTGCTTTTTTGAAAAACCCCACTTTTATAGATTCGTTTAACTATGTGACTGAAAATCCCTGGGGGCATCCTTCTTGGGGACCAATGCAAATAATTTTTTATGCCCCTTTTGTGCTATTATCTCAAAACCCGATATTACTTTCATTATTAATTGCTATTTTTAATTCCATTAGTATAATCGCCATTTATTTAATTGGAAAGTTACTTATTTCACCAAAGGCTGGCTTATTAGCCGCTTTACTTTTAACTGTACATCCTTGGTGGTTAATTTTTTCGCGCATGATCTATCAACCCAGTCCAATAATTACTCTTATTTCTTTGACAATTTTATTATCAGTTTACATATATAAAAATCCTAAAAGCAAATGGATATTCCTGCTACCAATATGTTGGGCATTTATTTTCCAAGTTTACATCCATACTATTTCTTTTATTATTCCTTCAATTATTTTTTCATCTAAATATTTAGAATATTTTG
>CAYXFC010000041.1:0-7802 GCA_964464155.1 uncultured Pseudomonadales bacterium | reverse complement strand
CTTACTCTATAGTTACCGGAATCATCCCAAGTCAGAAGTCCCCAGATGTTATCCATTACTGGTGTCCAGTGAGGATCACCAGATTTGTTTTCCAAAACTACAGCTTTGGCATCTGAAGTTGGACCGGGAGCCATTAACTGTTCTCCGTAAAGTTCGATATCAAAGACGATTTCATCGCCCTGAAACTCATTACCGGCTGTTTCATCTAAGGTATAAACCTGTCTGATAACTACAGAATCTCCGGGTTCCAAACTTTGAAGCGGAGTCCAGACGGCATCCATTTCACTCATTCTGACATCCCAATCCATATCAATCAACGGACTACCGGGCTACGTCCATAGCATAATGCATGTATGGAGCCATAACGTTATTATCTGCTCTGTACCAGCCCAGTCACAAAGACCATCCGGATTAGCCCATACGCCGTTTTTGATCGTCACATTCCGGTTCAGTTTCAACTCCGGTATTCTGATCAGTAATTACAACTCTTTTCCAGATATTGACTGGATTATTACCGACGTTTTTAATGGTATAAGAGTACTCTCTCTCATGACCACCCGGTTTAAAATCACCCATTGATTCAGTATAAGAACTGGTCCATGGATTTTCACCGTCTACTGAAATATCAATAGTACCGGCAGTAAAAGTATTGTCAACGCTTGTTTCTGTATCAGAAAAATAGGCACGAGTACCTACTGCCACTGCTCCGATTACAGTTACAACAGCTAATAAACTTACGATTATTTTTTTCATATTTTCTTTTCACCTCCTTAAAAGTTTGTTAAAAATTTTTAATTTCGGACAGCAATTAGTCTAATTTACAGGACAAAAAAACCGACACACTGGTCGGTCTATTTATAATTTGAGCAGAATTTTGATATATTTATTTTTCTTTTTTGCATAATTAATAAAATAAAAATGCCTATCAAATTGAATATCTGCATGGTCACATACTATATTCTGTGTATGTAAAATAACTGACTTTTCGCTGTATGTCAATATCTTATAATATTTTAGTTATAGGTTTTATAAGAAAATATTGATACTACCTTATAATATTATATTTAGTGATATATGCAGATATTAAGTATAAATATCAACTAAAAATGCCAACTTAACTAGTTGGCATTTAATATTATTTTATACAAATCATTTACTCTTGACTATCAGATACTCCAGCCACCTGACCCATTTGAGTATTTTGCATAGCCGCGAGTTGTTGTTCCTGCTGGTAGATTGCCAAATCAGTTCTTTGCAAAACGACATTAACCATCATAAAAATTGCATAAGCCGCACAACTTACCATAAGAGTAAAAGCAATATTATTATCGTATCGGCGGAACAAAAATCCCATTGGAGAATTACTTTGTTTGCTAGTGACTTTTTTAGCAACTGTTTTATTAACTTTTCGGGTCACTTTGGTTTTGGTGATTTTTTTTGCTTTTTTGGGCATAGGTAATAAGAAAATTAATTATATATAATACAGTTTATAAAAAATGAGGTGTTCTTGTCAAGCTGATGTATAAAAGGTAAATTATCTTAATAATGTCTCAAGAAAAATAACACAATATAATCGTATAGTTATTTTATTTAACTTTAAGTTTTTAATTTATTAGAGAAGATTATTAAAATTTATAAGAGTACATCCCATGCATTTAAATACCGCGATACATTACACTTCTCTTCGTACTCACCGATAAAAGCATCGTTGGGATTTTTATGTAATACTTTAAAACTAATATGTTGTGCTTCAGCTATTCTTTTTATTACTCCATTTTTTATTAATTCATCTATCTTAGAGTAAGGAAGTATCAAAAAGTCCCTCTGAGATAGTTGTTTTCTTGATAATACCAATATATAAAAGACATTCAATCCTTTATTCTTTTCAAATGAAGAAAGCGTAATCTTAATTAATCCTGATTCAGAAGGTTTTTCATATTCAGAGTGTTTCACTTGAATTAAATATAGTTCCTTATTTTTTATTGCAAATACATCAAGCCCCTCATCAACTGGTAACTTTTGAGCATTGTACCCTCTAAATAACAGCTCAGAGACTACAAGATATTCTGCGGCATTACCGTAATAGAATCTATTTTTAGATTTCTGATTATCAATAGACTTAGCATCTATTTTTGCTGCTTCTGCATTAATCCGTATTTTTATTGGTTCTGGTTTTATGGTTATATCAATTTTCTCACTTGAATTAGTTTTCAGCCATTTTAAATATTCTATTGCAAACTGTTTTAAACCACCTGAAAAACGTTTTTTATACACTCCTCCTCTATATCTTGAGTTATCACTAATTTCTTTATATCCACGAATACCAAGGGGATAATGTCCTAAAATTTTAAGTAATCTAGAATATTCTTTAAATAAATCTTCATTAGAAATTGAATGCCATTTAATTGGTTTAAATCCAGCCTTCAAATAAGCATTCGACCACCCACCGAAAGTGTTCTCTAAGTCTCGTTTTGAAACAATTTGTGTGTTTTCTAGAAATTCATCCCTAGTTATATCTTCTCGCCCCAAAAGACCAATTACCCTTTGAATTTCATTAATAATGACATTTTTATTGTCCATATTTATGCAGGTAATTGAGGATAGTGGCATTTCTTCCATTTTTTACCTGATCCACACCAACAAGGATCGTTTCGACCGATCTTTTTATCATTTTTAATTGTATGACTGCCTACAACGACTTGATTTCCCTCTGATCCTGGTAATGTAGTCTGGGCATGTTGAGTGATAACTTCTGTTGGCATAGTCGCTTGATTGACTATTCCAATACGTAATATTTGCCGGCTTATTTCATAATCAATAGTAGATAATAAGCGTTCAAAAATATCGAAAGCTTCTTTTTTATATTCGACTAGAGGATCTCTTTGACCATAGCCACGTAGTCCTATTCCCTCGCGTAAATCATCCAGACTATCCAAATGCTCCATCCAAAGTCTATCCATTGTGCGTAGAGTAACAAATACTTCAATTTGGCGCATTAGTGCCTCACTTATTTGTTCTTCTCGATGAGCATAGGCATCATGAAAAACTTGCTGTAAGATTTCAATTAGTTTGTTTGGATTTTTTTGTTTTTTTAAATCTTTGACTAAAAATTCTTGAGAGGAGTTATCAAAAGGCATAATAGTACAAAATTCTCTAACCATTTTTTCATACTCGATTTCAGCAATTCCTTCCTGTGCATACATTCCTACAATATTAGCAATTTCGATTTTTATATTATTAATAATTTTATCTTTTAATGATTGATTATTGCCAGTTATTTGAGCGTCTTCATTTTTTATATTTTCGCTAGGCTCTAAATTCTGTTTCGTATGTTCCTGCTTAGTAATATTTTCATTCTCATGCAAGCTTTGGGCTAATTTTAGTACATTGAACCTACGCTTATAAATAATTTCCCTTTGCTTATTCATCACATCGTCGTACTCGACAACATGTTTACGGGAATCATAGTGAAAACCTTCTACCTTAACCTGTGATTGTTCAATAGCTCTACTTACCATACCGTGCTCCAAAGGCACATCTTCTGGTAGCTTGAACACGTCCATCAGCCGAGACACTTGTTCTCCTCCAAAAAGCCGCATAATATCATCATCTAAAGCTACATAAAAGCGTGATGCACCCGGATCACCCTGACGGCCGGAACGACCTCTTAGTTGATTATCAATACGTCTTGACTCGTGACGTTCGGTTCCAATAACGAATAAACCTCCCAATTCAACTACTTTATCATGATCTTCCTGCCATTTTTCTAGTTCTTTGTCATACGCTTTTTCATCCTTAAATGCATGTTTATCAGGTTTAGATCCTCCCAACACAATATCTACACCACGTCCGGCAATATTAGTAGCAATGGTTACTCCACCTTTTTTACCCGCATCGGCAATGATCATAGCTTCTTTCTCGTGATTTTTAGCATTCAAGACTTGGTGGGGGATACCCTTACGTTTGAGAAGCGATGAGACTACTTCGTTTTTGCTTATCGAAGTTGTACCAACCAAAACCGGTTGACCTTTTTTATGTAGTTTAGCTATTTCTTCTGCTATAGCTGTATATTTAGCCCTAGTAGTTTTGTAAACTACATCAGAATGGTCGATACGAGCTACCGAAACATTAGTGGGGATAATTATCACATCAAGTTTATATATAAATCTAAATTCCTCTGATTCTGTTATCGCTGTCCCTGTCATACCAGAAAGTTTCTCGTACATCCTAAAATAATTTTGAAAGGAAATGGTGGCCAAAGTTTTACTCTCCTGTTGAATTTTGACTTTTTCTTTGGCCTCAACCGCTTGATGCAGTCCATCGCTCCAACGCCGACCATACATCATCCGACCCGTAAACTCATCAACAATGATAATTTGATCTTCTTTGACTACATAATCGCGATCGCGCAAAAATAAAGTACGAGCTTTAAGTGCATTTTCTACATGATGAATCACTTCAAAATCTTTTTCATAGAGATTATCTATCCCTAACTTTTTCTCAATTTTGGCAATTCCATGTTCAGTTAACATGGCTGATTTGAATTTTTCATCTACCGTATAGTCAGTATCGCTGGAAAGTTCTCCTGCCAAAGCTGCAAATTGGAAATATTTTTCTGTTGGCTCAGTATCTGGAGCAGAAATGATCAGGGGAGTTCTAGCTTCATCAATTAAAATTGAATCAACCTCATCTACAATCGCAAAATGATGCCCTCTTTGAACCATTTCTTCAACTGATTGCACCATATTATCCCTTAGGTAATCGAAGCCAAATTCGTTATTCGTACCATAAGTAACATCAGCTCCATATGCCCCTTGCCTTGAAGCTGATTTCATGTGACGCAATCTTTCATCAAACTGCTCTTCATCATGATAATCTTTGTCATAAATCACTGCCGGCTGATCGCCTTTACCTGAATAAATTGCCCCAACCGAAACTCCCAAAAAATCAAACACCTCACCCATCCAGCCTCCATCACGACGAGCTAAATAATCGTTAACTGTGACCAAATGACAGCCTCTACCAGTTAGTGAGTTTAGGTATAAAGCGGGAACAGCTGATAAGGTCTTTCCTTCTCCTGTTTTTTGCTCAGCCACCTGACCATTATGAAAAGCAATAGCAGCAATCAACTGCACATCAAACATCCGCATCCCCAAAACACGTTTGGCTGCTTCACGCACCAAAGCATAACTTTCGGGTAACAAATCATCCAAAGATTCACCTTTGGACAAACGTAACTTAAACTCCGCTGTTTTGTGAACAAAATCGGAGTCGATAATTTTCTCCATTTCTGGCTCTAAGTCATTAATCCGTTTAACTATTTCCTCATAGCGTTTGATAGTTTTTTTATTCTCGTCAAAGAGTGATTTAAAAATATTTAGCATAATCCTATTTGAATCTTAGGCTCTTTTAAAACTTATTCATGATAAATTGAACAAAAAAGCGTTTATGAAAACTCAAACTGACCCCGCCATGGTGGGGGAATTTGGGAAGATTCATAGCTTTCGAGTGAAAATTTACAGGATAAGTTTTAACGAGCTGTCTTTTCTTTTGCTTCATTTTCTTTAGACAAGAAAAGAAAATGAAGAATAATGTTTATTTGTGCTTTTGCTCCCACTTCCTAATTATTGCCAAAGCTTCATCTTCTATTTCTGGTATATGTACCATTTCTATTTTGCGATTTAATTTATCCAGTAAAAAACTGGTATCTTCTCCGGTTTCGTAGTACAAAGGTGAAACTTTGAATTTGGGAACAGCGTAGACTATTCTATCAATTCCTGCCCAATACGCCACCCCAAAACACATAAGGCAAGACTCAATCCCAACATACAAAGTTGCCTCACTCAAAACTCCGATTTTTTCAAAAGCTGATTTGACTGCTTTGGAGTCTGAGTGTAGTAAGTTGGGAAAAGGATCACTGACTGCCTGAGAAATTATCTTATTATCTTTAACTACTACTGCTCCAGCCGGAAAATTCCCTTGATCAAAAGATTTTTGTGAGTTAGCAATCGCAAGTTTGAGAAAGTTGAGATCGTTGTCTTTTGAATTCATAAGTTTTTTCTGACACTCTTTTACATCGCAACTATCAATGCCGTGTTTTGAACTCAATATTGTATTTGTCATCTGCAGTCCTCTGAGGAATGCTTAGATGACATGAAGTGAAAAACATAGCATTAGAAGACCGATGTATAAGAGCACAGTTTCTTTTTGTCCATTTTCTTTGCTATCAAAGAAAATGGACTATTATCTTCTAATATTCCAAAAGATTCCCGATATTGGCTTACAGCCAGTTCAGGAATAACACACACGCCACTTAAGTGGGGCAATATTCTACCAACTTCCCCCACCACCTCCGCCTCCCCCACCCCCAGATGATCCACCACTAAACCCGGATCCGCCAGAATAGGAAGAAGAGCTTGGATTATATGATAAGCTGCTAGTCGCTTGAGAGTTAAAAGAGTTGATAAAAGAATTAAACCCAATTGTTTGAATGACTGGATCAGAAAAATACTGCGGTGGCTGAATATTTAATTTTTCCATATCGTGACTTAGTTGTTTTACTACCCCTAAAGCTATAGCGAAAGGCAACATTTCTTCAAAAAACAAATTCTTTTCCATATTTTTTTCGCGCCATGCTCCTCTTCTTATTGTTTCTTGCAAACCCTTAGCTTGCATTGATAAATTCGACCCTATTGCAGTTTTGGATACCATATTCCAAGCAAGTAGGAACATAAAGGGAATTGTAATCAAAGCCAGCATGGGAATCGGAACTAGAATAAATCCAGTTATAGCTGTAGCAGAGATGAATATTAGTCCACTTAGTACTGCTGCAAGAAGTATATATAAAACTCTTATTGAATTTGGATTTGATACGAAAGCTTTTTTATCAAACATTGAGTTAGTAATCATGCTTTTTGCTCTAGCAATATGGTTATAAAATGAACCTTTCAAATCAGATAATGTGACTTCATCACCGGTAGCAAAGATTTTTTCCATTAAGAATTTTTGTTGTTTAGGCAAGTTATTAATATCCTTATTTATTTTATTAAATTGATAATCACGACTTTTTCCAAATAGTTTTTTTATGTCTTTGGCTTTGATAGTTAAATATTTTTTTCTAGCTAAATCGATTATTTCTGCAACCACATCCTGATTATCTACCCGCTCGTCTAACAAAAGACCTGCTTCTCCCGGAGTTAAATTGGCTAAAGGTTCATAGACAAATGGGGTTCTTAAACCACCAAATAGAGGTTTTCTTTTTTGCGGTTGCTTGGGATCAAGATTAAAAACATTGGCTGATAGAAAAACCATATCTCGCCCTTTTGTAAACCATAGCCAAAACATAATTACAAATGGTATAAAGGGAATAATTGCTAATCCATTATCTAATATTTTTTTGATTAACTTCTGAGTTGGAGTAGGAAATTGAATTTGATTTGGTTTGCTAAATGCTACTGCTACAGTAAAATTGTCACCATATACAATCTCCTGATCATAGTTAAAAGTTGCTTCACTTTGAGTATATTTGTTGGTACATTTACCATCATTGCTTCCAATGGGACCTGAGTAACAAATTACACTGTCAATTGGAGCTACTTCTGATTTAATAACCGCACTAGATTTAAGTACCGGAATTTGCCAACCTTCCCCAGTGATATCCCAATATAACTCATCATGATCAGAAAATTCCTGCAGAGCGTTTTCCACTCGATAAGAAATGATATATGTTTTTTTACCGGTGAAAGTAGTATCTGGATCACCAATTTTGAGAGTTACATTCCGATTATCAGTTGTCTTAGTAA
>CAYXFC010000040.1:0-7948 GCA_964464155.1 uncultured Pseudomonadales bacterium | reverse complement strand
AATTATTAAAATTATGAAGCTGCCGTTTACACACAACTATTGACAGACCCAAAAATATTTATAGTTTAGATTTACAAAAATCACTTCTTAAATATACTTCTTCACTAGCTAATATCTTAAGCTGTCAACAAGTTCATGGAAATCATATTAAAGTATTTAGAAAAAATGATGAGTTTCCACTTAACAATATTTTTATCAATTATGACGGCATAATAACAGATCGAAACGATGTATTTTTATTGGTTAAACATGCGGATTGTGCTCCGATTTTTATATTCGATCCTAAAAAAGAAGTAGTTGGTTTATTACACAGTGGCTGGAGAGGAACAAGAGATAAAATAGTTGTTGAGGCAATAAATATAATGCAATCAGAATTTAGCTCTAAGACAAATAATATTAAGATAGTGATTGGCCCATGTGCTCATAGTTGTTGTTATGGTTTTGAAAAAAAGGATATTCATAGTGAATTACTAAATCAAGATGAATGGCAACAATATATTAACCGACAAGGTAAGAGATATACATTAGATTTTCCTGGTTTTATTAAAAATTCGGCTGTAAAAGTTGGAATATTAGACAGTAATATTGAGATTAGTCCGATTTGTACGATATGTGATAATAGATATTATTCTTGGACAAGACAAAGAAAAAATGGCGAGCAAATTAAAAACGGAGTTAGTATAATAGGTCTAATATGAATACTCGTCATAATTTCCGATCAGCGTGTTATGTTTTCCTTTATAAAGACAATAAGGTGCTTTTAGCCAGACGATTTCAGACTGGTTATAAAGATGGTCAATATTCCACGATGGCTGGACATGTAGAGCCCAATGAGACAATAGTTGATTGTGCAATCAGAGAAGTTAAAGAAGAAGCTGTTGTGAAAATTAAAACTGAGAATCTAAAATTATTTCATATTATGAATAGACATTCTGATTATGATTATTTAGACTTCTTTTTCAGTTGTAATAAATGGGAAGGTAAACCCCAAATAGGCGAACCCAACTTATGTGATGATCTTAGTTGGTACGAGATTACTAAATTACCAGATAATACCATAGACTATGTTAGAGAGGCATTAATTTATATTGATCAAGATATTTCTTTTTCTAAATATGCTTGGGAGTAATTATTATGATTAATTTATCGGATCTGAAAAAAGTTCACTTCACAGGAATAAAAGGCGTGGGTATGACGGCCTTGGCATGTATTGGTAAAGATTTAGGTTGGCAGATTAGCGGTAGCGACAGCAGCGAAAAATTTGTGACTGATGAAGTGTTGGCATCAAAAGGTATAAGATGGGAATTCGGTTTTGATCCAGATCAAATCAGTTTAGAAAAACCAGAATTAGTTATTTATACAGCAGCCCATGATGGTGCGAAAAACCCCCAAGTACTAATGGCTAAAAAACTAAAGATCCCGATTTTATCTCAAGGTGAAGCGTTGGGTTTGATATCAAAAACTAAAAAAAATCGTATCTCAATTGCTGGCGTAGGAGGTAAAACTACTACGACAGCTATGCTGGCAACAGTTTTGGAAAATTCTGGTATGCAGCCAAGTTATATGGTTGGTGCAGGTAAAATACCATCTTTAGGATTTTGTGGAAAATATGATTTGCAGGGAGATACTTTTATCACTGAGGCTGATGAATATCCATGTAGCTCTAGCGACAAACGTCCCAAATTTTATTATCAAGATCCTAATATTTTAATCTTACCCAACTTAGCTTTTGATCATCCAGATATTTATCATTGTGAAGCTGAAACACTAAAAGTGTTTGAAGACTTAATTATCAAAATGCCTAGTGAGAGCTTAATTATTGCAAATGGCGAATGTGAGATGATAAAAACCTTGCTTAACAGTACTCAAAAGAGAGTAATTTATTATGGATTTTCAGAAAAAAATGAAATTGTTATAAAGAATCAAATATTTCATTTAGGGAAAACTGGTTTTGAAATACAGTCAAATAGACATACTCAGCCATTTGCTATTAATCTAGCTGGTGATATGAATGTAGCCAACGCAACCGCCGTCATAATTGCTGCTAGATATTTAAATATTCCAGACTATCAAATTATTAAAGGTCTTAAACAATACAAGGGAGTTGCCAGAAGGATGGAATTGGTTGCTAAGTATAAAACTACAATTTTGATGGACGATTATGCACATCATCCAGATGAGATCAAAGCCAGTCTTAAAACAATAAAGTCAATTTATAAAAACAGACAGATAATTGTTATCTTTCAGCCCCATACTTTTTCTAGAACAAAAGCGCTGTTTGATCAGTTTTCTCTAAGCTTTAATGATTGCGATAAAGTATTAATTACAAATATTTATGGCTCAGCTAGGGAAAAAATGAATAATTCAATTAGTAGCTCCCAATTGGTAGAAAAGATAAATGAAATAAGTAAAAATGCTGTTTATATTAAAAATTATGGCGGGTTTTTAGACTATATGAAAGAAATCAATGTCAAAAATACAGTATTGGTCACAATGGGAGCAGGCGATATATTTAGCTGGCATGGTGCTATGACTGGTGAAATTAAAACATGTTATGATAGGTGGATATAGGAGGTTTATGAGTGATTTTGAAAATGCTTTGCAAAACAAATTCAAAGAAAAAATATTGAAAGATGAACTATTATCTAAATATACAACTATGGGTGTGGGTGGACCGGCTCAATTTTTTGTAAGCATTGAAAATACACAGGAGCTATTATTTGCGATTAAGTTGGCCAGGCGATATCAAATACCATTTTTTATTCTAGGTAAAGGTAGCAATGTGATAATTAGCGATTTAGGATTAAAAGGACTGGTGATTGTCAATAATATATTAAGTTTTGAGCTACTTAATGACTATAAAACAAAGGTTAAACCAATTTTGGTTGAAGCTAGACATGAAAATGTAGATAAATCATTAGAGATTGAAAAGTATGGTTTGTCCTGGGATGAAAATAGTTCAATTCAATTTATTAAAGTAGGTAGCGGATGGAAATTATTGGTATTAATTAATAAATTAATTGAACTTGGTTTAACTGGTTTGGAATGGTTTTATGGCATTGCTGGGTCAGTTGGAGGGGCAGTTTACATGAATGTACATGGTGGCGCACATCAGTTTTTTTCTAATTTTTTAACAGAACTCGAAGTAATTAATGAAAATAGTGAAATTGAGAAACTAGATGTTGGTCAACTAGAATTTGATTATGATTATTCACTGTTTCATAAAAGAAAACTAATTATAACTAATGTAATTCTAAAACTGCATAAAGGAAACAAACTTAAAGCTACAAGGGTGATTAATGAATGGGGAAGAGAAAAGATTATTAAACAACCACAAAGAAGTAGTGGTTGTATGTTTCAAAATCTGCCAATAAAAAAACAAAAAGAACTGAACCTTCCCACACCGTCAATGGGATATATAATTGATGAGGTTTTGGATTTGGCTGGTACTAAAATAGGTGGGGCAATGATTTCGAAACGTCATAGCGCATTTATTGAAAATCTAGGTAACGCTAAAGCTTGTGACATAAAAGCTTTAGTAGATTTAATTAAATCTAAAACAAATGAAAAATATGGTTTCAAGCCGAAACTAGAAGTAGAATTTATAGGTGATTTTTAGTTAACAATTTTTACTATTAAATTATGGCAAAATTTATCATTAATGGAGGTAGGCCACTAAGAGGGGCTGTTACTTTGGGTGGAGCCAAAAACGCCAGTTTTAAGCTAATGATTGCAGCAATGCTAGCAGATTCTGAATCTCGTCTTTTGAATTTATCACATATTGGAGATGTAGATATAACTAAAAAAACTATGGAGGCATTGGGTGTAGGAGTCGTTGAATGTGGACCTCGTACTATGTTTATTAATCCCTCTAAAGTTAGCTCATCTCAAATACCTCAATTTGCAGGCGAAAAATCAAGAGCTTCAACTTTATTTGCTTCAATATTATTAAAGCAAACTGGAAAAGCTATAATTCCCCAACCAGGAGGCTGTGTGTTAGGAGCTCGTCCAATCGACAGGCATTTGGAAGCTTTGGAAAGTTTGGGAGTTAAAATATTTAATAAAGAAAATAGCGTAGAACTAGTTACCAGTGGCTTAATTGGTAATAAATATCGGTTTGCCAAAAAAACGCACACAGGAACAGAATGTTTTATCTTAGCTGCAGTAAAGGCAAAAGGTAGGACAATAATTGAAAATGCTGGCCAAGAGCCAGAGATAGATGATTTGATTGATTACCTTAATAAAATGGGAGCAAGAATTGAAAGGAAACAGGGTAACGTAATTATTATTGAAGGTGTAGATAAATTACATGGATCAATTCATAAAGTAATGCCTGATCGTAATGAAGCTGTTTCTTATGCTTGTGCAGCTCTTGCTACCAAAGGTGACATAGTAGTAGAAAATGCTCGTAAACAAGATTTAGCAGCCTTTTTAGATCTTGTTGATAAAGCTGGGGGCAAATATGAAACATCTGGCTATGGAATTAGATTTTGGTATGAAAAACCACTTAAGGCAGTATCTATTAAAACCGCGCCTCATCCTGGTTTTATGACAGACTGGCAACCTTTATGGTCAGTAGTGATGACTCAAGCTATGGGTGTAAGTGAAATAATTGAAGCCGTACATCATAATCGTTTTCAATTTACCAAACTATTAAATCAGATGGGGGCGGATATAAAGCTTTTTAATCCCCAAATAGATAATCCTGAAGATTATTACGAATTTAACATCAAAGATGCTCAATCTGGGGAATATCATGGAGCTAAGATTACTGGTCCAACTCCACTTAGATCTGTTGATGTTGTAGTTCCAGACTTACGTGCAGGCGCTACTTTAACTATAGCTGCTTTGATGGCTCCTGGAGTAAATTCAGTAGATAATATTGAACACATTGATCGTGGTTACGAAAATCTCGATATAAGCCTGTCTCAACTGGGGGCAGATATTAAGCGAGTTGATTAGTCAAGCTTTATTGCCTCTTCACTTTTTCCTAACATTTTCTCAAAATAGATAAAGGGGCAAAATTTAATATATACGCGCCTTAGACAGGAGGCTGCAATGCAATTACATGACCAGATAAACTTGGTCAGTTTCTTATATATAAGTCTTTTTATTTACCTTTCTCTTCAGTGTTTTATAAATTCCTCATCCTATTTTCACAAATATAGAAAAAGTATTCAAAAAATAAAATATAAGCAATATATTAAACTATTATTAAGTAGTAATTATGTGAAAAAAAATAATCTTTTAACTATTACAATAGCCGCGATTGCTATTATTATTTGGTTTTACTTGTTTTGGTCAAGCTTAAAACTTTTTGGTGAAGAATTAATTAGAAATAACCCATTGATTTTATATCCTGGCATAACTTTAATTTTGGGTTTTTATTTTCTTATAATTCCTTTATTAATAAAAAGTATTTATAAATTTATTGATTATATTGTTACAATAATAATTTATATTAGAGATAAAATATTATGGTATGGAGGTTGGATTTTATACCTCTTTAGAATACAGATAAAAATACCTGAAACAAAAGACTTAGAACGTTTCTACTAATATTTTTATCAATTGTGATACCATAATGAATATGTCTACCTTACCAAGCCCCATGGCTTTACCTTTAGGATTGCTTATTTTATCTTTTGTGACTACAAGCACTCTTATTATTCCATTTATAAATTTACTATATAAAATTCGTTTTATTAGAGCTGCACAAACGACTAAAGATATTTTTGATAAGCCAACTCCAATTTTTGATAAATATCATAAACAAAAAAAAGGAACTCCAGTTGGAGGGGGATTATTAATAATCGCTGTTGTTTCTCTTTTATTTACTTTTATTTTCCCGGTAATTAGATATTTAGGAGTTCCTATTACAAATGTTTATCCCATTAATGAAGAAATAAACATTTTATTTTTTACCTTCATTTCATTTGGGCTATTGGGACTTTATGATGATTTTATGAAATTTTTTAAGTTCGAAAAAACTGGTTTTTTTGGACTGAGAATGAGACATAAATTTTTAATCCAATGGACATTGGGTTTTGTGATTGCTTTTTTGCTTTATATAAATTTAGGTATTCAATTCTTTTATTTTCCGTTTTTGGGAGTAATTAGTTTAGGTTGGCTTTATATTCCCTTTGCTGCTTTTGTTATTGTTTCTTTTGCTAACGCTGTTAACATTACGGACGGATTAGATGGTTTGGTATCTGGCCTTTTAATGATCTCTCTTTTTGCTTTTTGGGTTTTGGCTGGATCAATATTAGACACTCCTCTATCTTTTTTTCTAGTTCTTTGGTTGGGTGCGATTATTGCCTTTCTTTATTTTAATGTTTATCCGGCTCGTATCATGTTGGGTGATGTTGGTTCACTTTCTTTCGGAGCTACTTTTGCAGTAGTGGGTTTGCTTTTAGGAAAAGTAATTGCACTAGGTATATTTGGCGCGATATTTTTTATTGAAATTCTTTCCAGCTTATTACAGCTACTTTCTAAAAAATATTTTAATAGAAAAATATTTCCCGTAGCTCCACTTCATTTATGGCTGCAAAAATATGGTTGGGAGGAACCTAAAATTGTTCAAAGGGCATGGCTTGCCGGAATTATATTAGCTGTATTTGGATTATGGCTAGCAGTGGTATAGCTACTTTTCTAATGTTATGAATTTGCAACTGTCGCAATATAAACAATTTATAAAAAATAAAAAAGTACTCATATGGGGATTGGGTTTACAAGGTGGTGGAATAAGCTCAGCCATTTTTTTTGCACAAAATGGAGCTAGGGTCAAAGTTACAGATCTTAAAACTGAGATACAGTTAAAGAAATCGCTAGACAAACTATCTGATTATAATATTGAATATAGGTTAGGGCACCACGATCAAATAGATTTTGAATGGGCTGATGTTGTAGTTGTTAATCAAGATATATTTAATCGATCTAGCAAATCATCATATTTAGATTATTTACTCAGTAAGAAGCCAAATAAATTTGAAACTGAAATGGGTTTGTTTTTTAAGTTATGCCAAGCTCCTATTATTGGAATTACGGGGTCAAGAGGTAAAACCACCACCACCATAGCTATGGGGGGATTGTTAAAATCTACCGGCAATAAAGTTTTTGTAGGCGGTAATATTCCACAGTCAATGAATCTAGCATCAATTGAATATGTAAACACCTGTGATTGGGTGGTTTTAGAACTTTCCAACTATCAATTACATGGCATTGACTACGTACAAAAGTCACCACATATTTCAGTTATAACTTCCATATCGGCAGATCATCTAGTCAGCTACGATAGCTTGGATGATTATGTGTCTGATAAAAAAATCATATATCGCTATCAAAATCACAAAGATTACCTGATTATTAAACAAGACGGAAAATACAGTGATATATTTTCCAATGAATCACATGCTAAAACTTTATATTTTGACTCTTTAACCTTGCCAGAAAGCTGGCAATTACAAATACCAGGTCAACATAACCGCGAAAATTTGAGTGCTGTATATCAAGTGGGGAAATTGTTAAACATTAATGAGAGAATGATAAAACAAAGTCTAACAAATTTTGCAGGAGTGGCTTATCGATTAGAAAATGTTGCTACTATAAATAGGATTGTTTTTGTAAATGATACAACTGCAACCACACCAACAGCAGCCGAAATTGCTCTCAAAAGTTTTCAAAATAGGGAAATTATATGGATCGGAGGGGGGAATACCAAAAACTTACCTTTGGATAAATTAGTGGAGACAATAAATACTCAGGTGAAAAAGATAATATTGCTAGAAGGTTTGGGTAGTGATCAGCTTTTACCTTTACTAAAGCGGAAATGCGCTGACTTTGAAGGTAGATTTTTGGGCGTATTTGATGATTTTACAAAAGCGGTTGAGTGTGCTTATAAGCAAGCTAGTGATAAAGATGTGATTTTGTTATCACCAGGATTTACTTC
>CAYXFC010000039.1:0-8059 GCA_964464155.1 uncultured Pseudomonadales bacterium | reverse complement strand
TATTTTCATATCCTCAATTCAATGAAGAAATCATTCCATATATAATTAAGAAATCCGCTTTTAGGTTAACAGCTACCACAAACGGTAGTTTTCCTATAGATACATATAAATATTTTATTGATCAAACAAAAGGTAGATTAGATAGAATAAGTGTTTCTTGGCATAAACAATATGTCAATGCAAATGATTTTGCCCAAAAAATGATCCAGCTAAGAAGTGTGATGAATGAACTAGGCATGGAAAATAATTTACTTAAAGTGAATCTAATATTGATTCCGGATTTATTTTCTGAAATCAAAAAAATTATAACCAAATTAAAACTAATTCCGCAAATTAAATTACACTATCAAATATTTAGAGTGGGTAAATACGGGAGAAAATTTTATAACTATTCAACTGAAGATCAACAGGTTATCAAGTCTTTTATTAAAGACCATTCTCCACTGGGATATAATAATAAAAGACATTATCAAGGTAAAAAATGTACAGCAGGAATGAATTATTTTGTTATTAATCCGGATGGTGATGTTTTTACCTGTCATGAAGCTTATGAAATCGGTCAGAATGGGAAATACAGCCTAGGTAATTTAGTAGATGGGACTTTTTCTCCCAAATCCAAAGCCTTTTATTGTCCTTTTGAATATTGTACTGTTCCAACAGTTGCATTGCAGCATGTGGTAGAATAACCTAATAATAAAGTTTAATATTTGCTTATGAAGTTTCATTTTTTTAGTTCTTTAGAAGGAGACAAAATAGTATTCCAGAAAATTTTTGAATATCTTAAGTCAATGGACTGTGAACCAGTACCTGAACATCCTCTTGAGAGAACTATCAATGATGTTAAAAGTGAAACCCCAGAAGAATCAGAGAAATACACACACAAAATGGCAGACTGGATTAACCATTCTGATTTTATAGTTGTTGATGTAACTGTTCCAGATGTTAGTATCGGTTATGAAATGATGTATGCAATTGAAAAAGGGAAACCGGCAATTATTTTATATGATGATACTAAAGGATATGTCCCGTATACCTTAAAAGGTATGTCAGCGTCCGAAAAAGTGCATATTTATTCTTATCATAGTGATAATCTGGCTGATCTTAAAAAAACTCTTCAATTTGCTGTTGATGACGCTAAGTCTCAAATGGATGTACGTTTTAATTTCTTTGTCTCGCCCAAAATTGTGAGTTATCTAGATTGGATTGCCAAAAAAAGAAAAATGCCAAGAGCTGTATATTTAAGACGTTTGATTGAAAAAGATATGGATAGAAATAAAGAATTTGAAAAAGAGGATTAGCTTCATTTTCTAATAAAATTTAACAATATGAAAAAATTTGAAGATCCAAACAAGGTAAATGGTATTTATGCTTTTGTACTTAAAAATGCCCAAAATACTTCAGATGATATTATCAATTTAATTGCTGACTCTGGTTTAGATGAAGGAGGAATATTATTTGTACATGGACCGGAAAGAAGTGGTAAATCTATTGTTGCTATTAGCCTATTTAATAAATTACCCAATACGAAACTAAGTGGGAGAAAAGTCTTTTTTTGTCAGCCGTTAGTTAACCGTCCTGATGTTCCCAAAGAGAAAATTATGTCCAGATCAGGAATTTCAATGCCTGTTTTTTCGTTCGCAAACAAAAGTGATATCGAAAAACTATTTCATGAAAATGATATTGTGATAATTGATGAAATTCAATTTACTCCAGCTGAGTTACAAAGTTTTTTAATTAGAGAGATGAAAATTTTTGTAGAAAGAGGCGGATGGGTAATTTCCATGGGATTATTATATAATAGCCAAGGAGGAGAGTTTATTATTAGTGATTTATTAACTGAAAGAGCCATCAAAATATATAATCTTTATTCTATGTGTCAAATGTGTGGACGTAAAGCCTATAAATATTCACAAAGATTAATTAATAACAAAATTGCTGCCATAGAAGAACCGGAATTATTACCACCTTCATCAGTTGTATCTTATGAACCAAGATGTGAAGACTGTTTTGTTGTCAAAAGATAAAATATGAAAATATATTTTTCTGGACCAATTTCAAGGGTAGATCCCAAAATCAGAGAAAATTATGATTTAATTATCAAAAAAGCCAAAGAATTAGGGCACAATGTTTTTGCGGAACATCTCATTAATAAAAAACCTGAAGATATTCGAAAACAGACAGAAGAAGAAGCTATAGCAGTTCAGAGAATCATGACTAAGCGTAAAAAGTATGCAGACTTAGTGATTTTAGAAGTATCAACCCCAAGTTTCGGAGTTGGACAGGAAATTGCTTTTGCGCTTGCCAATAACAAACAAGTTATCGCCATGCATTTACCCGGGCATGAACCGCACTTATTGCGCGATGAAGGAGAGGATAGTTTATATATTGTGGAATATACCAGAGACACGATTAAAGAAGTTTTGGAAGATTATATTGATATCACCAAAGACCAAATGGATGTTCGTTTTAACTTTTTTGTATCTCCCAAAATTGTGAATTATTTAGATTGGATTGCCAAAAAAAGAAAAATGCCTCGCGCTGTTTATTTACGTCGGTTGATTGAAAATGATTTGGAAAAGAGTAAAGAATTTGAGAAAGAAGATTAGATAAATAGAAAATCAATCTAAGCTTTTTACACTAACCCCTTTTAACGTTTTTAACTTGCTTAATTTTTTTTAGAGCAGATATTTCACTATCAAGAAGATTTCTCCATTTACCAATTTTGAGATCTCCCAAAGTTAATGGTCCAATTGCAATTCTTTGCAAATCAGTTAGATGTAAATGTAGCTCTGCACACATTCTTCGGATTTGTCGTTTTCTACCTTCCCATAAAGTTATTTCCAATACTGTCTGACGTGGGCCTTGACGCACGATTGTAACTTTGGCTGGAGCAGTTTTACCATCATCTAACAAAACTCCATTTCTAAGCAAACTGACTTTGGAATCTGGTACAAAACCTAAAATAGTAACTAAATATATTTTATAGATATGGAATCTAGGATGTGTTAGTTTAAGTGTCAAATCTCCATCATTGGTTAATAAAATTAAACCGTGAGAATCCTGATCAAGCCTGCCAACTGGATAGAGCCTTGTTGAACTTTTGACCAGGTCCAATACAGTTGTATTACCAAAAGTGTCTTTAGAAGTAGAGACAACTCCTTTTGGTTTATTTAATATTATATAAACAAGTTTTTCTAAAGTATTTTTAATTTTGCGATTACCCACAACAATTTCATCTTTATCTGGTATTACTTTGGTTCCAAGTTGGGTAACTACCTTGCCGTTGAGACTAATTTTACCCAGAGTAATTAGCTCATCTACTGCTCTGCGTGATGCGACACCCAAATGAGCTAGATATTTATTAAGCCGAATTTTATTTGTTTGTATTTTATTTTGAATCATAATTTATAATTGCTATTATAGAGCATAATCAACGAGTTATATCATTTAGTTATAAAATATGAAAAAACACAAAAATATCGGCAAGACAGCTTTTCTAGATTATTACCAAAACCATTTTCCACTCAAGTTTGATCAAATTATTCAGTCTTTTGATGATAAAAATCCTCCAGTTTTTCTCTTTAATCCTCAATTTGAAGATCAGATACGTTTTTTGTGGGGGAAATCAGGATTAAGTTTTAATAAAATTGAATGGTTTCCATATGCTGTTTATTGGCCGCAGCAAATTCCTTTCGGTGAGCCAGTCCCAGGTTATGAAGAGAAATTAATTTATCCGATGAATATAAGTTCTTTACTACCAATTTTAGCTCTAGATCCCAAGCCCTAATGAAATTATATTTGATGCTTGTAGTGCGCCTGGAGGGAAAACATTAGGAATCAAATTCTTAGGATCCAATAATAGAATTATTGCTAACGATATTTCACCAATCCGTAGACAAAGAATGCGACAGACTTTTGGAGAATTTCAATTAAATGATATTGATATTTGGGGGAGACCTGCGGAAACTATTTACCAACAATACCCAAATTACTTTGACAAAATTCTGTTAGATGCGCCATGTTCATCAGAGAAACACGTATGGAACGATATTAAATATCTTAAACAATGGACACCTAACAGGATTAAGGTTTTACATTTAAGACAATTGGCTTTGCTAGGAGGATTATTACTTGCACTCAAATCTGGAGGAATATTGGTTTATTCAACTTGTGCGGTAAATACTTTAGAAAATGAAGAAACGGTAGGAGAATTATTGCAAAAAAAGGGGAATTTGGCAAAATTAATAGACTGGAGAAAGCCAGTAGAAGGATCTAAACAATTAAATGATCAGAATTTTGGTTTTGATCAAAATAAAGTATTAAGGATACTACCTAAGGAAAATTATGACCCAATGTTCGTAGCGGTGTTACGAAAAATATAAAAGTTTAATTTAATAATAAATTACTTTAAGATCACAAGTAAAAAAGCGATAAATATTGATAAATTACTACAGATAAGCCACAAATAAGCTAAACGAGTTCTTAGACTATCCCTTTTTGGAATAACAACAGATATAATTGAAGCTTTTTGATATTCCACCAATTTATTTCAATACAGGGGAATTGACCATTTCTTTTATATTTAATAGATATTCAAACTTAGCTAGCAAGTTATAACAACAGTGCTATAATTGAAAAACGCACTTAAAACAGTGCCAAAGTGAACCTTGTCCCCTGCAAAAGTACGAGGTTCACTTTTTTGTTGTATTAACAAACAAAAATAAAAAAAGCGGTTGTACCGCCTTATACTTACCTTATGTGTAGGTACTTATACATTGTAATAGATATAAAAATAGCGTCAATACTGAATTGCAAAATATTTTACTTAAAATAAATGACAAACTATTAATCTTTTTAGAAGTTTAATTTAACCTAGATATTTGTTAAACTTGAGCTATGTTTGACGATCTGCTCAAAGATAGCTTCGAAACTTTATCCGATTTGCCCAAAGAAGTGGGAATGGAGGCTATTGAACAGATTAAGGGTGGAAAGCCACAGCAAAATCAGCAACAACAACAGGATGATAGTCAGTCACATCAACAATGGCTGGAACAACTTTACGGCGGTTCATCAGGACAACAATTGACTCCTCAACAAATAGAAATGAAGAAAAAACAAGATGATAAACTAAAACGGCAATCGTATCAAAAGATACAGCAAGATATTGCTGAATATCGAGCTAAAAAACAACAGGAAGTCAAAAAATATGAAATTGGTCAACAAAAAGGAACAGACGTAGCACGTGATCAAGAAGAGAAAATGGAGTTGTGGGAAAAAGAACAAGAAAAAGCCAAGAAAAGACAAAAAGAGGCAGAAGAAGCAAGATCACCAGGAAGTCAGCAGTCTAGATCTGGAGAACAGGGAGTAGCGATGGGGTAGAAAATAGGAATTTAGGAATAAATGAATTCAGGAATTTAGGTAAAATAAAAAAAGTTTTTTACGATATAATTGATACTATGAAAATGAAACAACTTTCATTATTTAATTTTTCCTGCTGTCCCTCAATTTATCCTCGGAGGTTTTCTTGTTGGTGCTAAAATAAAGTCAAATAGAAATTTTTAACCTCCAAAATGGAGGTTTTTTATTATTAATTTCTTTCTAATACTTATGAATCAATCACTATTTAAAACTATCGGTAATACTCCCATTGTAGAGTTGAGCCGATATACACCAAATAAGAAGATAAAAATCTTTGCTAAACTGGAAGGTAATAATCCAGGTGGCTCGATAAAAGATAGAATTGCTTTATATATAATTAAGGATGCTTTGGCAAAAGGACATATTGATAGTAAGAAAACCGTTATCGAAGCAACCAGTGGGAATACTGGTATTGGGATTGCCATGATTTTGGCAACGATGCAAATACCCTTTATTGCGGTTATGTCAGAAAGTGTGAGTCTTGAAAGACGAAAGATGATAGAGGCTTATGGAGCTAAGATAAAATTAACTGACGGAGATAAGGGAACAAATCATGCTATCAGCATTGTAAAGCAAATAGTTTTGGAAAATCCCAGCATTTATTATAATTTGGATCAATTTAGTAATCCTGGTAATGTGATAGCTCACTATCAGACCACAGGAGCGGAAATTATCAGACAAATTCCCAATATCACTCATTTTGTCGCAGGCATGGGAACAGGTGGGACTTTGATGGGGGTTGGAAAAAGGCTAAAACAGTATAACTCAGCCATCCAAATAGTTGGTATTGAACCCAAAGCTCATTCTCTGATACAGGGACTGAGAAACATGAAAGATTATATACCACTCATCTTTGAACCTGATAAATTAGATAAAATTATTAGCATTGAAGATGACGAGGCATTTGAACTATCTAAAGATTTAGTTAAAAATGAAGGGATATCAGTTGGGATATCATCTGGAGCTAATCTATGGGGATCGATGCAAATCGCAAGTAAGTTAAAATCTGGTATTATAGTCACAGTATTCCCCGATAGGGGAGATAGATATCTAAGTACGAAGTTATATCAATAGTTAAAGCTTCCCCCTGATAAGGGGGACTAGACGAGCATGGCCAGCCAGCGTAGCTAGGCGAGCAAAGCCTGTCTGGGGGTTAGATATGGAAGTTAATCTCTCCATATAATAAACCCCTCTGCCATGTCTAACGACTTGGCGTCTCCCCTTATCATGGGAGGGCAATTCATATGAAACTTTACAATTCTTTAACCCGCAAAATAGAAGACTTCGTTCCTTTTCATGATAAAAAAGTCGGGATTTATACCTGCGGCCCGACAGTTTATTCCTTTGTTACAATCGGTAATTGGCGTACTTATTTTTTGGGTGATTTGGTAGTTAGGACGTTGAAATATTTAGGTTACGACGTTGACTATGTAATGAATATTACCGATGTGGGGCATCTCACAGGTGATAATTTGGGTGATGCTAGTACTGGGGAAGATAGACTGGAAAAAGCCGCAATTAAAGAAAATAAGTCAGCTTGGAATATTTCTCGATTTTATACGGATGATTTTTTCAAAGACTACGAACTTTTGGGACTGAGCAAACCTAAAGTCTTTTGCAAAGCCACCGATCATATTGCTGAGCAGATAGAAATGGTGCAAGAAATTGAGAATAAAGGTTTTGTTTATAAAACATCAGATGGTTTATATTTTGACACTGCTAAATATGAAGCAGCGGGCAATGTTTATGGAGAGCTTAGTAATCTTGACCAAGTCAAAGAAGGCGCTAGAGTCGAACCCAATCCAGAGAAAAAAGATCCTCGTGATTTTGCACTGTGGAAATTTAGTTATTCCAAAGGTCGTGATTTTGATCCAAATTTAGATGATATAAAAACTAAAAGACAAATGGAATGGGAAAGTCCTTGGGGATTAGGTTTTCCCGGCTGGCACATTGAGTGCTCTGCTATGTCGCGTAAATATTTAGGCGATCAGTTTGATATCCATATTGGTGGAGAAGATTTACGCTCTACTCATCATCCTAACGAAATTGCTCAGTCCGAATGTGCTACTGGTAAAAAACCTTTTGTAAAATATTGGATGCATGGAGCTTTTCTCCAAGTTGATGGAGGCAGAATGGGGAAGTCTTTGGGTAATGCTTATACTCTCAAAGATATTATGGATCGGGGATTTTTACCAGAGCATTTGCGCTATTTTTATCTAACCGGTCATTACCGCCAACCGCTTAATTTTACTTGGGAAAGTTTGGAAAATGCCAAACGGACATATGAAAAATTATTACAGGAATATGTTAGATTAAAAGATCAAAACAAAAACGATAATGATACTATTGGCGATGGAATAAAATATTTATCTGAATTTAAAAATAGAATTTCTGATGATTTTAATACCCCTAAAATCTTAGCGCTAATATGGGAAATGTTAAAATCTAATATAAAAGATCAAGATAAATACAATTTGTTAAATAATTATAATAGGATATTAGGCTTTGATATGTTTTATAAAATATCGACTTTAGAATATGTTTCTAAAGGAAAGCAATCCAAAATCATTATTAAATCAAAAATAAGATTAGATCAAGAAATCATTGACCTAATTGATCAAAGAGAAATGGCTAGAAGGGA
>CAYXFC010000038.1:1951-8092 GCA_964464155.1 uncultured Pseudomonadales bacterium | reverse complement strand
TTTGGCTCTTGGAAGTATTGGTTCCTGCACTTGTATTGGCAACACCGGTAACTATAGTATCTCCGTCGTTAAGTCCAGAACTAATTGCAGTTTGGGAATCGTTGTTACCTGCTACAGTTACTGTGGCAGAGGTTGGTTGACCATCTTTAAGTATACGTACGGTAGTTGTTCCGTTTGCTGTTTGTATTGCAGTACTTGGCACTAAGATAACATCATCAATTGTATCCACAATAATAGTTGCTTCTACTGCCATATTAGGGTAAATATTTTCCGTAGTTTTGTCCAAAAGAATTGTAACTGGATAAGAAGTAACCCCTGAGCTAACCGAACCAGTCGCGTCTACTGCCAATACTTGACCGGTAAACGTTTTATCTTCAAAAGCGTCCAAAGTCAGGGTAGCTTTTTGGCCAGCTTTAACTTTGACAATATCGCTTTCGGTTAAATTAAGGGTAGCTTGAAATTGAGCATCAAGATTATAAATAACTCCAATTTGTTGCGCTGTAACTGTCGCGTTAGAAGAAGCATTGGAGGTGCTGGTAGAACTAGTGCTAGTTGTACTTTCGATGACCATTTCAGGAGATAGGGTTAAACTACTGACCACTCCATCTGCTGGAGCTGTAATAGTTGCCGAAACTTCTTGATAATCCTGCCAAGCAGCCGTGACTTTAATTTTGGAATTAGAAATCTCGGCATCGGCATTTTTATATTTAAGTTCCGCTATAGTAAAAGCTTCATGGGCCTGATCAACAGCTTTATCCACGACTACTTTTTCAGAGTCTGTATAATCTTCATGAGTATCGGGATTGGGATCGCCATTATTTTTATCTTCCTGCTCCTCTTGAGTATCAAAGATTGCTTGTCTAGCTGTCCACATGGCAATGTCTGCATCAGTCTTAGCTTTTTGGGCTGTTTTAACTGCTTCTACTGCATCTAGATAAGCAATATAGGCATTGCTTTGACGTGCCAAGGCATAATCGTCCAAAGTTAGTTCAGCAATTTTGTCATCTTTGGTAACCGTATCTCCATTTTTGACATAAACAGTTTTAACAGTTCCAGATGCTTTAGTAGTTATTTTGGTACTGTTACCAGATGAAATAGAACCTGATCCAGAAATAGAAGTTACCAACATTCCTTTTTCTGCAATTGCAGTTTGATAACTTGGCGCTTGCTCTTTTTTAGCAAATAATTTCCAGCCTCCAAATCCAAGAACGGCAATTATAATTATTAACAAAGCAATTTTCTTTTTGCTATTAATTAAGTTTTTGAGATTAATTTGAGGTAGTTTCATAGGTATAATAAAGACATAAAAATATATTTATAAAAATCCAATGGGCTAAAGCCCATGGTATTTGTATATCAGATGTGCCTTCGGCACTATTTTGTAGATTCTCGCTTCATCCTCAGCATAAATGCTGAGGTTTTCGCGAGACCGATATAATAACAATGTATAAGGGGTAACTGAATATATACTGAATATGATGCTAAAAATATTTCTTAATTTCTGAAAACATTTTTTTATGTCCAGTTATATTAGGATGCAATCCATCAATAAAATCATTATCATCCAGTTTGTCCATTAGATAAATATATATGCAATTATTTTCTTGAGCGATTTGTTTAATAATTGAGTCATATTGTTTAGCTTTTTGGATACTATAACTAGGCATAATAAATTTCATCAGACCTGCTTCCAGCCATCTTTTATGCCCCAAAACTAATCCGATAAAGTAAATTTTATCTGTAATTTTTTTTGCCTGCTTTATTAAAGTTAAAACATTTTTTTTAAAACTTACTTCATTAACAGTTTGCTTTTCGTCCTGAAAAGACGAGTCATTTATGCCAAATGCAAAAATAATATCTTGAGGCTTACGGCATTTAGCTTCTAAACCAAATCTCTTTACAATATCTTTACTATTATCACCATTTATTCCCAAATTAAAAACTTCTATATCATCACCAGAGTATTTCTTGATTAAAAATTGTGATAATAAATTAACCCAGCTATCTTTTATAAAAGATGCTCTGGTAACGGAATCTCCAAATATACAGATATTTTTGTTCATAAATTTAATTATTTAACTGGTAACTTAATTGTAAAAACACTACCTTTACCTAGCTCGCTATCTACTTTAATAGTTCCTCTATGGTCTTTCACAATTTGTTTAGCAATAGCTAACCCCAAACCATAACCATCAGAGCTGCGTGATTGATCACTTCGATAAAAACGGTCAAAAATATGGGTTATATCTTTTTTGGAAATACCAAATCCTTGATCTCTAACCGTAATAATTATATGTCCATCTGCTTTTTCAGCTTGTAACCAGATTTCGGTATCCTTAGGACTATATTTAATCGCGTTATCTAACAAGACAATAAATAATTCGATTAAATTTTTAGCATCGCCTTTAAGTGAAAATTCTTTAATATGATTGTGGATAGTTATTTTTTGTTTAGTTGCTAAAGGTTTAATTTTTTTAACCGCTATTTGCACTATTTCTTCCAAATCAACAGTTGTATACATAATGGGTTGATTGGCTGATATATTGGTTAATTTAATTAAATTATCTGAAAGCTGTTGAAGATGATTAACTTCCTCTAGATTACTGGAAAGTAGAGTTTTTGCATCTTCTAAATTTAATTTTTTATCTCTTAAATTAACTTCAATTTCGGTCTTTAGGGCAGTTAGGGGAGTACGCAGTTCATGCGATGCATCTGCAACAAATTGGCTTTGTTCATCAATCATATCTTGAATCGGTTTCAGTGTTTTGCCAGCCAAAAAATATCCAGCAGCAGCCGAAACGCCCAAAATGCCAGTATTAACTAAGATTAATAATAAAAGTAGTCTGCGTTTACTTTCGACCAAAATTTCTGGATCAATAATTCGAAAATTTGGATTTAGAGGCTGAAAATCGTCTGGAAAATCAAAAGGTCCTCTTTGAGAAAACCAGCGCTGTATGCGCATACTTTGCATCTCTTCTATCCGCTCTAACTCACCAGCAATCATACTATAAACTACTCCGCTAAAGGATACACTGACGAACATAATTATTAGAAGATAAAGAGCGGTTAATTTGATACGGGCTTGTTTAAAAATAGTCATATATTACTTCAAATCAATATTCAAATATTAAGCCTTGCCTAATTTATAACCAAACCCACGAACGGTTTGAATCAGAGTAGGGGAATTAACAAAAGATCGGTCAATTTTATTGCGTAATGATTTTATGAAGACTTCGACTGTATTAGGTAGAACATCACTGTCATAATTCCAAACATGTTCAATAATTTGATCTTTGGATAATATTTGGTTAGTGTGACGCATCAAATACTCCAATAGAGAAAATTCTTTGCTGGTTAATTCAATCACCCTCCCAGCTCTTTTAACGATAAAGCTTATAGTATCCAAAGTTAAATCTTCGCAACTTAAAAGAACATTAAGACTCTGTCTAGGCCTTCGTCCTAAAGCTCTAGCTCTAGCTAATAATTCTTCAAAGGCAAAAAGGCTTGGTCATATAATCATCAGCTCCTATATCCAAACCATTAACTTTATCTCTAAGTTCACCTTTGGCCGTTAACATTAAAATGGGAGTGTGAATATTTCCCCCACGTAATTCCTGACAAATCTGCTTACCATTCATACCAGGCAACATCAAATCTAGAATGATTAAATCATAATCGCCATCATGAGCCATATCGAAGCCTTCAATTCCTTCGTATGCAACATCCACTACATATTTTTCTTGTTCAAAGCCTTTTTTAAGGGAATTGGCAATTTTGTGTTCGTCTTCAATTATAAGAATTTTCATAAATAAATGTCATTGTGAACTGACTGGTATTCAAGTTCAGAATCTATTCCTATTATATCCTATGACTCAAAGCTGAAAGTTGGCTGAATATATATGATTCTATTCTTTAATAATTAGTTAATTTACTATAATATTAAGTTATGGATATAATTATTGATGAAAATACTCATAATAACCAATCAAAATTAGAGACAATACCAATGATATTGAAGTTTTAAAACAAATGGTTGAAAGTATTAGTAAAACTAATTTATCCAACAATTAGGGCGAGTCAAAGACTCACCCCCTATAATATATATCTTTCCCCTAAACTGTATCCTCAATGATGTTCATGTTCCTCTGCCTCCATAGCTTCAGCCTTAGTAACATGTATCGTACCTTCTGGGTGATGTGCAGGAGAGTAGATGGTATACATTTTCAGAAAATCTGATGCTGATGTATTAATAATATTGTGAGCTGTTCCTGAAGGGATCACTACACAATCTCCATCTTTGACTTCAAATGATTCATCGCCAATAATTACTTTCCCGATCCCACTTTCAAAACGGAAAAGTTGGTCATTGCCATGATGAGTTTCCATACCAATTTCTTCGTTTGGTTGTAGTGTCATCAAAACCAGTTGTGACTGATTACCAGTAAAAATTACCTGGCGAAAATTATTGTTTTGAAGTGTTAAATCCTCAATATGTCCAAAATAGCCTTTCATAACTTTGTCCTTTCTATAAATTTAATTAATTAAATTAACGAATTACTTTGCGAGCAATTGCAATGATAATAGTAGTTTGTTCTATCTTGCGTCTATCTATGTTTAGAGTTAGAATATGTTTTCTGTTTTATAGTATGATAAATACTATTGAATATCTTACGAAATTAAAATGAACTATTCATGAAAATTCCTAATATTTTTAAACAGCGTTGGTTCCAATTTGTAATAGTAATAGTAATTATATTCGGAATATATTTTATTACTCAAAATAATAAAAAATCGAATAATACCGAAAAGACAGCCACTGTCGTCCGTCAAGATCTGAAGGAAATCATATCAACCTCTGGTAAACTAGCTGCAGAATCATCCGCTTCACTTAAATTTCAAACTGGAGGTAAACTCGCTTGGGTTGGTGTAAAAAAAGGAGATAGAGTGTCCAAATGGCAAGCAATTGCTAGCCTTGATCAAAGAGATTTGGAAACACGGTTTAAGAAAGCCTTACTTTCATATACTAATCAACGGATAACATTTGACAAAACAGTTGATAATAACGAGTCTGGTATTACTGCAAGAAACGATCTTAATATCCAGACGGTTAACGATGAGAGTTTAAACCTAATGCGTTTACTTCAACAAAATCAGATATCATTAGATTTATCTGTTGCCGATGTAGAAATTGCCAGCATTGCAAAACAATACGGAACGCTTTTTAGTCCCATTGAAGGTGTAGTGATAAAAGCCAGCGATGAAAATCCAGGAGTAAATGTTTCCATAGCAACAACTGAGTATGTAGTTGTTGACCCCTCTTCTTTGCGTTTTGAAGCTGAAGTTGAAGAATTAGATATTGCTAAAGTACAGCCTGGACAGCCTGCTCAGATCATACTTGATGCCTTGCCTAGCACCACTATCGACAGCCTAGTATCAAATGTAGAGTTTACTTCTTCTGTCAACTCGAGTGGAAATACAGCATACAAAGTATATCTACCAATAGCTCCAAATATGAACTATAGATTAGATCTAAGTGGAAACGCCAATATTGTGATTACTGAAAAAACTAATGTCTTATCTGTCCCCACAGAAATGGTGCTTGAGGATATTAGCGGAAAATATGTGATTGTAAAAAAGAATCAATCTTATGAAAAACTATTTGTTACTACGGGTATTGAAACAGATCAATTTGTTGAAATAACCAGTGGATTATCAGAGGGTGAGATTATATATGCTCCAACACCGGAGATTGAGAAAAAGTTAAATAAATAATCCTCTAAAAATAAAATGAAAAGACTATTTCTTACGTCAAGCGCTCATCTTGTTGCTTCCCATATTGCTAATAAAATTAAATTAAAATCTAATAATAAATTAGTATTTATTAATACGGCAGCAGAAATTGGAGAAACTGATTTGTCTTGGATGGACAATGACCGTAATGCATTAATAAAGGCTGGTTTTAATACTACAGACTACACAATTACAGGAAAAACGGAAACACAGCTAAGAAAAGATTTAGAACAATATGATTTTATTTATGTGGAGGGAGGAAATCAGTTTTATTTACTTAAGATGGCTCAAGAAAATGGTTTTATTCATGTAATAAAAGAGTTGATTTTATCTAAAAATAAGGTTTATATA
>CAYXFC010000038.1:0-1941 GCA_964464155.1 uncultured Pseudomonadales bacterium | reverse complement strand
AAGCGCTGGTTCAATTATTGCCTCATCCAATATTTACCCTACATACCGACCAGAAAAAGCCGATAAGGTTAATTTGATTAATTATAATGGTTTTAATTTTGTTGATTTCATCGTCTTTCCCCACTGGGGAAGTGAGCATTTTAAGGATGTATATCTAAAGCAGCGCATGAGTCATGCATATAATGCTGATTCTCAAATAATTCTTCTTAACGATTACCAATATGTTGAAGTTAAAGATGATTGGTATAAGATAATTGATGTCAGAAAGTAAATTAATGAAAACGCCTATCTTACAAATCGAACATGTATCAAAAATTTATGAACTTGAAGGAGTTACTGTAACTGCATTGGATGACATTAATTTAGATATTAAAGAAAATGAATTTATCTCAATTATTGGTCCTTCTGGTTCTGGAAAGTCAACCTTGATGCATATTATTGGTGCTTTGGATACTCCAAGTTTGGGGAAAGTAATCATTAATGGAGAAGATGTTTCAAAATTGAATGAAACTCAATTAGCCCGTATCCGTAATCACAATATTGGCTTTGTATTTCAGCAATTTAATTTGTTAGCTAAAACTTCAGCTTTAGATAATGTTATTTTACCGCTTATTTATGCAGGTATGAACAGTAAAGAAGAACGCGTGAATAAGGGTGTGAAAATATTACAAAAAGTTGGTTTGGGGGATAGATTGCATAACAACCCCAATCAACTTTCAGGCGGTCAGCAACAACGAGTAGCTATTGCCAGAGCTCTAATTAATAATCCTTCAATTATTCTAGCTGACGAGCCAACAGGTAATTTGGATTCCAAAACTGGAGTTGAGATTATGAATATTTTTAGACAATTACATAAAGAAGGTAACACAATTATTATAGTTACCCACGCCATGGAAGTAGCCAAGCAAGCTAAAAGAATTATTAGAATTAAAGATGGCAGAATTGTTGACAAACTATGATTCCACTTTCTGAGCTTTTCGAAGTCGCTTTTTTGTCTTTGCTTCGTAATAAACTAAGAGCAATTTTAACCATGCTTGGTATTATTATCGGAGTATCCTCAGTAATACTTTTAATATCTATTGGTTCAGGGTTACAAGGATTTGTCACTCAACAATTTGAAAGCCTTGGATCAAATCTAATTTTTGTTGTTCCTGGACAAGTTGGGAATGGCAGTAGTGGAGGTCCTCCTGTTAGCAATGCTTACAAACTAAGTTTTCGAGATGTCCAAGCGGTCAGACGTATCGGTTACCCACTACGTGACGTAAGTGCACAGATTGCAGTGTTTGGAAAAATGAAATATCGTGATAAAGATAAGCGAGTTAGTATCAACGCAATTGATGGTATCGCCATGTCAATGCTTAATTATAAGGCTGCCTACGGCAGGCTTATAGATAATCCTGATGTAGAAAAAAGTAGCAGAGTTGCAGCAATTGGTCCCAATGTTGCCAAAGACATCTTCGGAACCGAAAATCCAGTAGGAAAATCTTTTTTACTTGAGTCATCTATGTACAAAGTCATTGGTGTATGGGAAAGCAAAGGTAGCGGCGGGGGAGTTGGTCCCAGTTTGGATGATGAAATTTCTATTCCAATCACTACAGCTCAAAAACAATTTAATATTACCAGTCCAAATTCGATTAATATCCGCGTCTACAGTAAGGATCAAATTGAAACAGCTAAAAATAAGATTAAGGATGTATTACTAAAATCACACAAAGAAGACGAGTTTTCTGTATTGGGTCAGGAAGATTTATTAAAGACGATTAATCAAATATTAGGCGTGATTTCAGCTGGTCTAAGCGGAATTGCCGCAATATCCCTCTTAGTTGGAGGAATAGGAATTATGAATATTATGTTTGTAACGGTCACTGAACGGACTAAAGAAATTGGATTACGCAAAGCATTGGGGGCTCGCCCCAAAGATATTTTAATCCAATTTCTTAT
>CAYXFC010000037.1:5367-8236 GCA_964464155.1 uncultured Pseudomonadales bacterium | reverse complement strand
CATCCTTGCCCGTATTCAAGAGGCTGAGAGCGGCTCTAAAGAATTTCTAGAAGTACTTAAACTGACTACTACCGAAACTGCCAAAAATGTTAAGTCTTCAAACTTGATCCCCAACCCATCCTTGAGTTTTAACAAAGTCAGCTTTGCTTATGACAAAGAAAACAAAGTAATTAAAAGCTTAACTTTCAAATTAAGTCCGCGAGAAACTGTAGCCTTAGTTGGTCATTCTGGTGCTGGTAAATCAACCATAATTAGCTTGCTATTGAAATTTTATACTCCTACCAGCGGAGAAATTTATTTATCAGATAAAGAATATTCCAAACTAGATGCTTCTGATATCCGCCACCATATTGGTCTAGTTTTCCAAGACAATGAACTTTTTTCATCTACCATTGCTGAAAATGTGGCCTATGGAACACAAGCATCTGAAAAAGAAATTATTAACGCCCTTAAAAAAGCCAATGCTTATGATTTTGTCCAAAAATATTCCAAGGGAATAAAATCTGAAATAGGGGAGAGGGGAGTAAAGCTTTCGGGAGGTCAAAAACAACGGATTCAAATTGCCCGTGCCATTCTAGCCAACCGCCCTATTTTAATTTTGGATGAAGCAACTTCCAATCTCGATTCATATTCAGAACATCTCGTCCAAGAGGCATTGAAAAAGTTAATGGAAAATAAATTGGTGATAATTATTGCCCATAGATTATCCACGATCCAAAACGTAGATCGGATTCTAGTTTTGGATAAAGGTAAAATTACTGATTCTGGAACTCCTAATGAGTTGGCTCAACGTCCGGGAATTTATCATGACTTATTAACTTATCAAATCGAAGGTGACAAAAAACTCTTGAAGGATTTTGAGATATATTAATTTTCCCTATGCCCATGAAACTTATCATGAATTTCCTTGAGGTGTGCATCTGTTACGTGAGTGTAAATTTGAGTTGTGGCAATATTTTTGTGTCCCAGTAGTTCCTGCACCGATCTTATATCTGCCCCATTTTGGAGTAAATCTGTTGCAAAAGAATGCCTTAAAGTGTGAGTAGTCGCATCTATAGGCAACTTAGCACGACGTACATATTTTTTGACAATGCGCTGTACTGATCTTTGAGTTAATCTCATTAGCTCCCCATCATGTTCCTCTTGTTTACCACGAGAGTAGCGGATAAATACTGGACGCCAATTGTCTTCCCGTTGATCCAAATAGCGTTTTAACCAATCAGCAGCGCGCTGTGAAAGAAAGACAACTCGTGGCCGCCTACCTTTACCAATGATTCCAAACTCACGGGTTTCAAAATTAATCTGATCACGATTAAGCGAGATTAGCTCAGAAACACGCAGTCCAGTGGAAAATAAAACTTCCAGAATTGATTTATCTCGCAGTCCTTTTTCTTCTCCTATACTGGGTCGATTAAGTAAGTTTTCTACTTGCTCACTTGATAAAAACTTTAAGGTATGACCTTCTTTTTTAGGTAATTCAATTTTTTCAGGTGCCATCACAGGATAGTCATTGCGAATTAAATACTTTAGAAAAGAGCGTAAAGCAATGATATAGTAGGCTTGAGTAGAACGTTTGAGTGGAAGGCCTTTTTCATCAACATAACGGGAAAGATAGAGCCGATATTCCCGAACCGTTTTAAGATCTAATTTTTCGATTGATATATTAGTGCTAAATTTTGCTTCCAGCCAATTAGCAAAGCGGGTTAAGTAAATGCCATAGTTGCGAATCGTGAGGGGAGAGGAGTTCTTTTCTAGTTCAAGATACTCAAGAAATTGTCGTATTAGGTGTGTAACTGGTGACTCATTCATAATCTGGCAGTCTTATACTATAAGTGACAATATGAGAAACGCATTTTTTTTCCAACAATATCACTACTTTTAGACTTACCTATTAACAGGGGCACACCTCTGTTGCTTAAACAAGCTTAAATAGTGGGGCACCAGTGTTAAAGTGTAGTCTTATCATATTTTACATTGTACGACATTAATTAAAGAAAGATCAATAGCAAAAATCCACAATGCTCGTAATTAATCTATTTATAAAAAAACTATCATAGTAGTTATTTTAACTTAATGTAAATTAAAACCTTATTCATCGCATCATTCATCACATCAAAAACTTTAAATCTAAATTAAAAAACGGATATAAGTTGGTTTATATATAAAAATATTAAAACTAATAATATATTATCTTTCAAGGTTGCTAAAGTGCGAATAAAGTATATTTTTTTATAAGCTTACTATAATATCACATTAGATTGTCATATCAGTCTTATTTAAGTGTTTATAACTGAGGTAAACGCATTCTAAGCCCCTTTGCCGCGTGCTTTTTACATTTATGATTAACTTCACATCATTGTTTTCATCTTAATTACTTGCAAACTACCTCTAACAACTATTTTTATTGCTGAAAACAAAGCTGATACATTTTAACGAGAAAAAATATTACTAATAAAGAGTCGCTAAAGAGGAAAATCGCTATCTATACGTAATATGTCTGTAAAAAAGTATCTTCGGATTTTCGCATAATTCATAAAATTACAGTAAAAATTTAGCAAACGGGGGATATAAATATTCTAGATTAATTTCGATATTATTTTATGATAGGTAATATTGATAAATATATATAAATTTATTAAGAATGTGTTTTTGCAGCCCTTCCCTGAATATGTATTACTTTGTCGTTTAAGTTATATTGTGCGTCATGTAGAATTAAACAAAATATTATCTTTTAATAACTTATAGAAGAGTGCATCCTTTCCTAAATTATTTAGATTATAAATATTCAATTCTCTTCTTCATTTATATCTGTAATATCTCCACTCTTAGAACTTAATATCTATTTGAAAACAGTATGTAGATATTAATT
>CAYXFC010000037.1:0-5357 GCA_964464155.1 uncultured Pseudomonadales bacterium | reverse complement strand
AAGTTATCCACAATATTGGTTTTAATATCAATAAATGTAAGAAGAAGTATTACTAACTATATCATTATCTCTGTTGAATATCTAACATTTATAACGAATATTTTCCTTATTTATCAATACATTTAGCATATTAGTTCTTTATTTGCTAAAAACATAGAAATATATATCGTGAAAAGCCCTATAATATTACCGTGAATAATCACTTATTGTTTGTTATAGGACTACTACTGGTGTCATATATCCCCTCTTCCCTCTGTTAATAAGCTGTTATTTTATGTCCACTGCCCTATTATTTTATTATTTGAATATATTAAACTAAGAAAAGTTGTCCTTACAACGATATTTGAAATAAAAATAATAAATTGGAAATATAATTGCTATGCTTACTATGTCGGTTAATGTTAAGAAGTTATTACTTGACCCTTAGTCGCATCCAACTCTATCATCTGCCCATCATATAAGGTTGTTTTGGCATATTTTGTCCCGATAATGGTAGGTATTTTTAGGGCATGAGCATATAAAACTGCATGTGATGTGATAGCTTGTTCATCTACAACTAAGCCTGAAACTCGATACAAACAAGATAAAAATTCTGGTGTTACTTGTGAGGTAATTAAAATATCACCCATTTTAACTTTGTCAAAATCACTACTATCTAAAACTATTACTGCCCTACCCTTGGCTTTCCCTTTATAAGCACAAATTCCTTTTATATTTTTATTATCATAAAAGTCATCCTTTACAGTCTCCAGAATTCGTACGAAGCCTTTAGTCGCATCAAGTTCCACTAAGTCATGGTCGTTTAACAGTTGAGTGGCTGTGTGAGTCGCAATAAGACATGGGATCCCAAATTCCCGACTGACTATCGCTGCATGACAAGTTATTCCTCCTTCATCTGTGACAATCCCGCCACAACGATTCATCACCATTACATAATCTGGAGTAGTCATTTTGGTTACTAATATATCGCCCTTTTTTACCTTATCCAGCTGAGGAATATCATTAATAATCTTAACCGTCCCAATGACTTTTCCTTTGCAAGCTGTGCGGCCCTTAATTGTAGTTTTATAAGCTGTACTAGGTTGATTAATACGATAGCGTTCAATTACTTTAATAATTTCAGCTGAACCTGTTATGGATGATAATTTACCTTTCCACATCAAAATTCCCCAACCTTTAATTCTTTGATCGGCTTTTTTTTGCAATATTTCTTCTTTAGTTAATTTTAACAACCCCCGATAAAGTTCATCGAAAGATAAGTGAATCGTTTGTTTCCAGCTAAGCCCTAAGCGCATAGATATTTCTTTAAGCATTGGTAAGACATAATAGTGAGCCTGACAAAGTATATTTTTGCGGTAAGTCCGTAACATAACATACTCCTGCAGTAATTTGATTTGTTGAGTTAATAAATTTGATGCTTGAATGGCTGACAATAAAATCAGCATCTCTTTACTTCGATTCTTATCAGTTTTTGCTATCAAAGAACGTTCTTTTTGAGGGTCTTTATGTTTGGCGAGAATATTTATAATTTCCTGTTTAAAATAGGTTTTTGAAAGCGGTCCAATATCCAAAGACCATACTGAAAGCCAGCAAAAATTTTCCCAATGTTTTGTTAGCTTCTTTTCAAAGTTTTTATTATAACCGTGGGTTTTAACATAAGATGCAATTTTAAGTGCACTATCTCTTTCTTGATCGAAAAGAGAAATTGGAGATATAAATTTTTCTAAAATATTTACGTCTTTTATCTGTTCTCTAATTTTATTTTCAAAAAAGCGTTCAATGGTATGAGGCGTTGTCATATATGGAAAAACCGATTCATAATACTTTATAAACTGGGACAAAATATCTGCTAATTTTTTATCGGAAAACTTAGCGTAAGAATTGGCTGGCATATTATGACAAAAGTTAATCAAATCATCACAAACCTGCTTACATCCAGCAATATCATTTTTGGCAAACTCTAGATTATTTTCCAGTATGTTCGCAATAGATTTTCCCAATAATTCTAGCTCCTCTTTAATATAGTAAATACCATAAGTTACACCGTTACACCAAAACGAAGGAACTGAAATATTATACTTTTGGGGTAATCTATCACGATTAGACTTACAGACAATATAGTTAAAAGCATAGAAGGTCTAACGGTTTAGTAATTTAACCCAATCAAATGTTGGTAATTTAGAAAAGTCGGCGTCTATGCCAAAGGAAAACTGAGGCTTAATTTTATAATAAAGTATATTACTATTTTTATGGCTATATATAAGTCCTTTTTTCTCTAATCCTTTAACTGCTTTTTGAACAGAATTGGGATATTTCCCTGTTAGACGAATAAGTTCGTTGATATAAAATTCTTCATCGGGATGATTTGATAATATTTGTATTATCTGTTGTGGAGTATTTAACAGATTATTCATATTATGATTATACAACTATTTGTATGATTATAAATAGATATAATAGGTTAATTAAACTATATATGATAAACAAAACATAAATAACGTGTTGAAAGAAAAGCATCCTTTTGTTTGTATTAAGATTAGAACAAGTTAAAATTTATTTTTATAAGGAGGTGAATATTTATATGAATATCAAAACTATCACACTTTCTGTATCTATGCTGACAGTCGGTGCTCTATTAGCCGGAATCGTTTCCGGAACAGCTTTAGCCTACAGAGGTGATCCTAATGTTCAAGGTCCAAATTATACTCCAGAACGCCATGAAGCTATGGAAAAGGCTTTTGAATCAAATGATTACAACGCTTGGAAAAATCTTATGCAAGGTAAAGGTAGAGTTACCCAAGTGATAAATGAATCAAATTTTGCTAAATTTGCCCAAGTCCATCAACTGATGGAAGAAGGTAAGACAGTAGAGGCTCAAGCTTTAAGACAGGAATTAGGTTTAGGACTTAAGAATGGTTCAGGTCAAGGTAACGGTCAGGGATTTGGTCGTGGAATGCACACTAACCAATAAACCAAATAAACCAAATAAACTCCCCTACTGTCAAGTAGTGGGAGTTTATTTGTATAAAATTGTGAGATAATTGTTAATATTTATGATAAATTTTAATTCTTTCACCGACGAAAAGTTAGTTGAATATGTAAGAACACAAGACCAGGAAAGCTATCGCGAACTAGTAAAAAGATTTCAATCCAAGTTGCTACGTTACGCCACTTATCTAACTAACGATGAACACAGAGCAGCAGATGTAGTACAAGAGAGTTTTATCAAAGCTTATGTAAACCTAAACAGTTTTGATATAAACAAATCTTTTTCTACCTGGATATATCGTATTGTTCATAATGAAGCTATTAACATTATAAAAAAATATCAAAAAGAAATATCACGGGATGATAAATTTGATATTCCTGATGATAAAAATATGGAGTTGGATTTCACTCAGAAAGAATTAAGAAATCAAATTAAGAAATGCTTAAAACAATTATCTTTAGCATACCGTGAGCCTATTTCTTTAATGTATTTGGAAGGCTATGATTATAAACAAATCAGCGATATTTTGCGCATACCTATTGGCACTGTTGGTACTCGTATCAACCGAGCTAAAAAAATGCTTGCTAAATTATGTCAAAATCTAAAACCTTAGATCTGTCAAACCAGATCATGGATACTATTCAAAAACGCAAACTGAAAATGAAACCCAAATGGTATTTTTATTTAGGTTCAATACTAGGATTTTTGGGTCTTTTTGCTAGTGTTGTTGTTTCTGCATTTTTTATCAGCTTAATTAGCTTTATCCTAAGACCGCATCCAGGACCTGGATATCCTTATCGTATTCAGTTAATTTGGTCTAGTTTCCCATGGTGGGCTGTGATTCTTGCTATTCTAGGTTTAGGAGTTAGTATTATTTTGCTTAAAAAATATGATTTTTCTTACCAGAAAAATTTCTGGTTAATAATAGTTGGCTTAATAGCAGCAACTATCTTGGCAGGCATTATAATGGATCAATCGGGACTAACTGATCTCTGGACTAAAAAAGGTCCCATGAAAGGCATGTATCATCAAAACAGTTATTATCCTCCTCAAAGGAATTCCTTGAATTAATATTGGTTTGCTATACTTAAACCATGAAATTTTTTCAATTCATTCTTATACCTCTCTTTATTTTATTGTTTTTTGCAAATTCGAAATTAATTTTAGCCCAAGATGGATCAGCGCCAAATATTACCCAACCGGATACCCTAGAGGCCAGAGTAGATAAAATTATTGAAGAAAAGGAGGTCAAATTCGCTGGATCTCAAAATTATCAACTTTATCAGAAGTTAGAATTAATTGTAACTAAAGGCAGTTTACAAGGACAAAAAATTGTTGTTGAAAACGGCAATTTACCCGCCAGCAATGTGTCTAAATATCGAATTGGGGACAATGTCATAGTTATGCATAATAAAGACTTTCAAAATAATGATGTTTTTTATATTACAGACTTCATCAGAAGAGAAGTATTATTTTTCTTATTCTTGATTTTTATCACTTGTACTATAGCTATAGCCAAATGGAGAGGTTTATTATCGCTAATTGGGATGGCAGTTTCTTTTTTAATTATCTTCGTTTTTTTGCTTCCCCAAATTGCATCTGGTGCAAATCCAGTATTAATTGCCGTATTAAGCTCTCTTTTGATTATCCCTATTTCCTTTTTCCTCTCACATGGTTTTAATAAAAAAAACTTTGGTTGCAATAGCCGGCACTTTAATTAGTTTAATAATAACTGGTATTTTAGCTAATTTATTCGTTTCAGAGTCAAGATTGACTGGTTTTGCTAGTGAAGAAGCTAGTTTTTTGCAAGCTGCCAAACAAGGCACAATTAATATTCAAGGCTTACTGTTAGCTGGTATCATTATTGGAGTCTTAGGTGTTTTGGATGATATTACAATTTCTCAATCTGCTATTGTATTCCAGTTAAAGGCTACGAAAAATAAAATCCAATTTGGAGATTTGTATACCAAGGCTATGAATATTGGTAGAGACCATATTTCTTCAATGGTGAATACTTTAATATTGGTTTATGCGGGAGCAGCTCTGCCTTTATTGTTGCTTTTTATTGATAATCCACATCCTTTTAGTGAAATTGTAAATTATGAAATAATTGCTGATGAGATAGTAAGAACACTAGTTGGTAGTATTGGGTTGATTTTGGCTGTACCAATAACTACTTTTATAGCAACTTGGATTGCGCTGAGATGGAATCATGATGCTAGCAAATCTTAGTCTCGCTTAAAACTCTAATTAATTTTGTTTTCTCCCATTCGCTCCGGTTAAAAATTGCTTTCGTTTCTGATCCTAACACATGAGACAAATAATATTTTACTGGAGGGAAAATATTATTAATCTTATTTAGACTACT
>CAYXFC010000036.1:4781-8292 GCA_964464155.1 uncultured Pseudomonadales bacterium | reverse complement strand
ATGCACCGAATCATACGCTAACTAGTGGTGCACTTCAAATTAGAACTTGGGTTTTATTCCGATTCCTAGCAGTTAAATAATAGTAGTAGTTATTGTCATCCTCAAAATATCTGTTGATTCTGTTAATTTGTGTCTGATACTCAGTATTTATTGATTTTGGGTCATTAATATTTTCCTTTACAAATGCATCAGTAATAGAGTTTTTGAATAACTGTACTAGTTTATTGCTATCCTCTATGACTGGTTTGATAATATAAATGTCCATAGATTGAAAATTTTGTCATTTACTCCTTATCCCGTAATAACTCCCCTTAGTTTTACCAATTTTTTCAATCAATCTTTTATCTATTAAACCTTTGAGCTCGCGCAAAATAGTATCTTCAGAAATCATAGGTAAAAGTCTTTGAGCATCTTTCATGATCATCTGTTCGTGTTCACGCATAAACTCTAATAGCTTAATCTGTCTATCAGTTAATGCAATTTGTTGACCTAGTTTATTAAGCATCCTAGCATCCATCGATAGCTTTCTGACTTTTTCCCTAATCCTATCCAGTTCTTGAGCCAGCCCAAAAACAAAATACTCCAACCAACTTGTTAGATCACTAGTAATAGCTACACTTTGCAAAGCTTGATAATATTCAATCGGGTTACGATCATAATATTCCTCTAATGAAAAAAGTCTTTTAATGTCATATCCTTCACGGAACAAAACCAACGTGGCAAAGGCACGTGCAACTCTACCGTTACCATCAACAAAAGGGTGGATCCGAACTAATTCGTAATGAGAAATTCCAGCTCTTATTACCGGATGAATATCTTTTGATAAAGGTGAGTTAATCCATTCTAGAAAATGCTCTATTTGAAATGGAACTTCTATTGGATTAGGTGGACGAAAACTCACTTCGCCTGTAGCGGCATCCTTAACTACCACTTTAGCTGTACGATAATGACCTGACTTTTCAGAATCTAATATCTTATCCACACAAAGTTGATGCATGTATTTAATCTCTAATTCCTTATAACGGGTAGATTTTTGAGTTGATTCGCTTAGTGAGTCAACATATTCCATTACTTTACGATAATTAATAATTTCCTGGATATCACGGTCTCTAGCTACAACACCAGTCTCATCAGCAATTACTTTAGGTGATTTGAAGATATTATTTTCTTTATCAACATGGTCATAAACTATTTTTGCTTGACCTAATGTTAAGTCATTACCTTCCAAATGCGTTCCGTAATGGACAGTCCTGATTACTGCTTCCTCCTGAAATGTTTTTTCCCACGCTGGAATAATCGGAGCACTATCGATCATTCCTTTAGCGGCTTCGATTTTACCGATATAAATTAAAATTTTATTAGAAATAGAATATTTAGGTTCGAAAATAGGAATTAGGAATTAGGAATTAGGAATTATGGATTCTTATTTTTATTCATAATTCATTATTCATAATTCTATCTTATTCTCGCATTTTTTGCGGAATAAAACAAGATTAATCTCTATCAAATACAGTAACTCCTCCGTTTGCTCCATCAAAGTTAAAACACTGATCAAATTCTATTATCGTAATTTTCCTAGATTTAATTGGCGGCAAACCTGGATCATGAAGAATAATATTATTATCTTTATCTAAATCGTAAAGTAATACAAAATGTAAACTAAATCCTGCTTTATGATTTAAAATTCTAGAATTAATTTCCACTCCAATTAATTTTCCCTGTTTTAAAAACTTAACAATTTCTCCTAATGAAGCTCTTCGAGTTTCATGATATACCACTTTTAAATACTGCGGAATAAATTTTATAACTGAAACGATATTACTTTTGTTAAGATAGTAACTTGCTGTATCATTTCCCAGTATTTTTTTCAAATAATCAACTCCCTCATCATGCAGTTTTTGATAATCAACGGGTTCTATGTTGACTACATGCAAACCTTTTTTGGCAAATTCCATTTCTCCAATAAAAGTCCAGGTTGCTTTATCTGGAGTTGCTTTAGTTAGATCGTCAATTTCTTCCCAGGTAAATCTCCTCCAAAGTAATATTGGTGAACCATCTTAAAATCTGCATTTACGCAATGCATATTATCTCTGTGATTGGATACAAATGGAATTTGTTTCATGCTTTTGCCTTATTTATTTGCTCCCATAAAAGCTCTGGGACTTTTTGTGCTAATTGATCAGCATTAAAAAACGGACCCACTGCTTTATATAATTCATCTCCAGCTAAACCATTGATAAAAGCAGCAATTGATGCCGAAGTTAAAAGATCATTAGTGCAAGTCAAAGCTGAAACCAATCCTGCCAAAACATCCCCAGTGCCGCCTTTGGTCATACCTTCGTTGCCGGTTTGATTAAATAAAGTTTGTTGACCGTTTGAGATAATATCAATCTTTCCTTTAAGAATTATCGTGCATCCAAATTCCTGTGCTTTTTTCCAAACTAATTGCGCGGTTTTTTCTATACTATCCCATACTTCTTGATTTACATTTTCTGCATTAAAATAACTAACAAACTCTTTACGATGTGGAGTTACGATTATATTTCGGACATCCAGATTATATACTTGTTTGGCGGTTATTGTTTGCAAGGCCCCCGCGTCCAAAACCCATTTTTTATTAGGATACTGTTTAAGTAAACTCAAAACTTTTTCTTGAGTTTGTATTCCGCTTTCTCCTGTCCCAGTATAGTTTTTGTCACCTCTTACCATTCCAGGTCCAATTAAAATTGCATCAGATTGTTTTATATAGTCAGTTTCCTTCCCAAAAGGGACTGCGATAAAAGAATATAAGTTACTTTTTAGGTTTTTAACTAATTCCAAATTTCCCTCTATAGAAACAAAGTAAAGCATATCTACAATTTGAGATGCAACTTGTAATCCTAAAAGTGGAGACCCATGGAATAATTTGGAGCCCCCAATGATAGTTAATCGGCCATTTTCACCTTTATGAGATTCTTTGGCTGGGAGATTAAGTTGATTTAGAATTGTTTGATTTATATATTTCATTCTAATTATTTTACATGAATAATTTATTCTACTTTAATTCAATTATCTCTGTTTCTTTACTCTTTAGAATATCAATTTCTGTAGTTGTAATAATAGTTTGTTGTCCTTGTATCATTTGCATTACCAGTTGATCGTGCATTTGATCCAATTCCGAAAATACATCATCTAAAAGTAAAATTGGCAATTCAGCGGTTTTTTCGTGTATAAATTTAAGCTGAACCAATTTAAGTGCTAAAGCAGCCAATCTTTGTTCGCCTCTAGACCCGTAGGTTGCCAAATCTCTTTCCCCTTGGCCATTAGATTCATAAATTTCAAAATCATCACGATGTGGACCAATTAAAGTATTCCCAGTAGCTATTTCAGCATTCAAATGTTCCTGTAATCTTTTTTCTGAAATCGGACTTGGAAGATAAACTAAATGATAGTTTGGCAATTTCGCCCACCCGATTGGCCGATTTGTTTTTTGAGAAAGTATAAGATTGGCAAATTCTAGCAAAGCTTCCCT
>CAYXFC010000036.1:0-4681 GCA_964464155.1 uncultured Pseudomonadales bacterium | reverse complement strand
ACGGTTTTGAGTTGGCTAACAAAATCTTTACGACGCTTTGGTGTCCCATTAACTAGATATCTTTTTTTAGCTACTTTTTTTCCTTGCCAAATTCCTCTGGTTAGCAAGACTTCCAGACTATCACTTTCAACCATACCACTAACTCTACCAAAGTCCTGACCAAAATAGATCATTTCTTCATCTTTGCCAGCGCGAAAACTCCTACCAAGTGACAATAAAACTATACTTTCTAAAATATTGGTTTTGCCTGCTGCATTTGGACCAACTATGACAGTAATCGCCTTATCAAATTCTAGGTTTTTTTGACTGTAACTGCGAAAATCTTTGAGATTAAGAGAAGAAAGATACATAAAATTTTCTGAATGTCATTCTGAGGAGTCATTCTAATAAATATATAAATAACATGACGACGTGGGAATCTTTGGAAGGAAAGAAGACTTCGAAGTCTTCTCAATCTCTAAAGATTGCCACTCCCGACAAGTCGGGGTCGCAATGACAATGCAAAAACATTATTTCTGACATTTTGGACAGAAAAATGTTCCTCGTCCGCCTATTTTTATTTTAATTATCTCACTGCCACATTTTGGACATTTACTTTTATCTTGTTTATACACTAAAAATTCTTTTTGATAAGATCCACCTAAACCATCAAGATGAACATAATTAGTTTGAGATGCACCACCTAATTCAATTCCTCGAAGTAACACTTTTTGGATTGACTTTGCTAACTTATTCCATTCTTTTGCAGTTAAGTTCACAGCCAATGTCTGAGGATGAATACCAGCTAAATATAAAGCGTCGTTAGCATAAATATTACCCAGTCCAGCTATTTTAGTTTGGTCCAAAATTGCAATCTTAACTGATCTTTTAATTTTTCCTAAAGTTTGTTTAAGTAAAGTACCATTAAAATTGGATAATAAAGGATTTAATCCAGAATAATTTGTTTTTTCTTTTTCTAACTCATTTGCATTGTTTACTAATTTTAACCAACCAAAAACTCTCTGATCATTATAATATAAAACTGAATTATCAGTTAAATTTATAATCACTCTTGTATGTTTACTAGGTAAATCATTTATCCAGTCAGCTGTGGGATGTCCGCCTACGACCCTTGCTGTAAGTTGTGAGTTGTTAGTTGTAGGTTGATAAATTAATTGACCTGTCATTTTCAGATGAATTAACAATTTAGGAAATTCATCTGTAAAATTTATAATCATTAGTTTGCCAATTCTATGAATACTGGCAATTTTTTGATTGACTAATATTTGGGGATCACCTTGATAACTTTTTGATCTTAAAATATCAACTAATTTAATTTGTTTGCCAACAATAGCTTTTACTAATTGGCGTTTAAGGGTCTCTACTTCGGGAAGTTCAGGCATAATGATATACTATTTAAATATGATTCAACCTGATTTTATCACGATTATAGTTATTGTTTTTAGCTTTGCAATCTCCGTATATAAAATACAGTTGTTCCATAATAAAAATATTGGTTATTTTTCTATAGTTCAATTTATTTATCTAGTAATAATACCAGGAATTATTTATCTGATGCTATATTCATATCTTCAAGCTATTTTAAGAAGACCATTAAATGAAGTTACATTTATCCCTGATAAATTATTAGTAAATATATTGCTTTTAGCTCAATTATTTACTTATGGAGGTCTTGCAATTCATTCTGTAACAAAAATGTTATCTGAAAACATGACTAATAAAAAAGATGAGGCATTTTTGCTTAATAGATACTTTCATTTTACTTTCTCTCACAATTTAGTTTATGGAGGAGCAATAGCTATTGCGTTTGTCTTACCTTTGGTAGAGCTCAATCATATGCCACCAGATAAAAGCTATAATTTGTTATTATCTACTCTTGTGGGTATTTTATTTTCAATTAGTTTGGTTCTGGCAATGACTTGGTACAAAGCAGAAGAAAAAGATAATTATCCCCAATTTAACAAGTGGTCTGATCTAAAAACTGTATTGCTTCTCGGTATGTTTGGGTTTATTACTCTTATTTATGCCATACGTAAACTAAAACCAGAATTAAACGAATACCAGCTAGTTATCCCAACTTTAACAATTTTTTCTACAATCGCACTTTTGAATTTTTTGCTTATTTATAAGAAGCTAAAAAGAGGCGGGTTTAGATTGTATCTAAGATTAGGAAAACAGGAACAAAAACTGTTGGAGTTTGACCAGCCAATAATTAATTCTCATAACAAACAATCCCCAAGCAAATGATTGGGGATTGTTATGATATTCGAATCAGACTAAGCTTTTTTTAAAACTGGCATACCAGTTCTCTCAGTTTCCACGACTTTATAGCCAGCTGGAACTGCATCTAAAGCATTGTCACGGACATCGCGAGCAAAGAAATAAATTCTCTGATTACGACCACCACGTAGAGTAACATCTTTATAATGCAAGAAATAAGTGATTCCTCTTGAATTTTTGAATGAAAAGGCCATTAATGGTCACCTCCTTAAAAAGAATTACTATCAAATATTATTTACAATCTTCCCCTGTTATAAGAGGTATTAGCTCATATTAGAGGAAATATATTAGAGGTGTCAAGAGGGAAATCAGACAAAGATAAGAATTTTTATTGAATAAATATAATTTGTATTGATAAATAATTATTTAATAAGCATATTTAACCGTTCTACCATTTTCTCAATTTGTTTTTTACTCATGCCATGAATCTCTGCTCCTTGTTCAATAGTGTCAAATGCAGCTGCAAAACAACCAGCACAATGTAAACCATAATCATCAACCAGCACTTTAGTTAGTTGCGGATAAGTTTGCATTAGTTCACCTAAGTTGGTGTTTTTAGTGATTTTTTTCATAAGATCCTATTTTACTGCCTTTTGTAAAGCTTTGAGTGCCAAACTGGCACATTTAGCTCTGCCAGCATTGACTGGACCACCTAGCAGTTTATATAAATCGTCCAGGTTCATTTGTGCAATTTCTGTCTTACTTTTACCTTTAACCGCTTCAGTTAAAAGTGATGACGCCGCTGTAGACAGAGCGCAACCTTGGCAGTGGAATTTAACGTCTCCAACTTGTTGATCTTTAAATTTTACCTGTAATTTAATTTTATCCCCACAACTTTGATTACTCTCATTTATTTCAATATCAGGATCAGAAAGACTACCACTGTTACGTGGATATTTAGCATGGTCTAGAATTTGGTCACGATAAATACTATTCATCTTTTTTATTGTCATTGCGAGGAGTCATTTCATACTTTTTTCAAATATAATGACGACGTGGCAATCTTTTAGATATTAAGTAAAAACTTTCACATCTAACTAAAATAATATAGATTGCCACAACTTGAACGCTACGCGTCAGGTCTCGCTATGACATTGCAATATTTTCACACTCTAAATATCTTTTCTGCTTTCTTTATTCCCTCAATCATACGATCAATTTCTTCTTTGGTATTATAAAAATAAAAAGAGGTTCGGCAACTAGCAGAAATTTTAAGATATTCATGTAAAGGCATGGCACAATGATGACCTGATCTAACCGCTACACCAACTGAATCTAAAACTTGCGCTAGATCATGGGCATGAATTTGCTCATGATAAAAACTTATTAATCCAGCTTTGGCAGCACTCATTTTTTTGGGACCAATAATGCGGACTTCATTTAGTTTAGAAAGTTTTTCCAAACAATAAGAAGTTAGGTTTTTTTCATGTTCAACTATATTATCCCAACCAATTTGCCTAATATAATTAATCGCAGCAGCTAAACCTATCGCTCCCTCTACATTGGGAGTACCAGCTTCAAATTTGTAAGGTAATTCGTTGGTAGTAAAACGGTCTTGATAAACCTCACCTATCATATCTCCGCCACCTAGAAATGGTTCCATATTTTCTAATATTTCTTTCCTGCCCCACAAAACTCCAATCCCCATCGGCCCCAGCATTTTGTGACCGGAAAAGGCGATAAAATCCGCTTTAAGTTTAACTACATCTAAATTAACGTGCGGGGCACTTTGAGCCCCGTCCAAAACACAGAGAATATCAGGGTTGTATTTTTTAGCTTTACCAAAAAACTGCTCCACTGGATTTATAATACCGATTACATTAGAGATATGAACTAAGCTTAAGATTTTGGTTTTTTCATTTAACAGTCTCTCTAAACTATCTTCACTGCCTTGTAAAATTAAATTCCCCAATTCATCTATTCCAATGTATTTTATAACTGCTCCGGTTTTGGCTGCTACAATTTGCCAGGGCACAATATTAGAGTGATGTTCAGCGATAGATAAAATAATTTCATCATCCTTTTTGAGATTTGCCAAACCCCAACTGTAGGCAATTAAATTTAAGCCTTCCGTGGTATTACGGGTAAAAATAATCTCCTCAAATTTAGCTCCTATAAAATCTGCAACCGTTTGTCTAGCTTGTTCATACATTTGAGTTGCTTCTTCTGATAGAACATGTACTCCGCGATGAATATTAGCATTATGTTGTTTGTAATAATCTTCTAAGGCTTGTAAAACTTGAATCGGTTTTTGAGTAGTAGCGGCATTATCAAGATATGCCAAAGGAAACCCGTGGATTTGGCGGGAGAGAATGGGGAAGTCGGATTTTAGTTTATTACTATTCATCATATTATTTGTTTTTTGCAATTACTTTTACTTGACTTAAGTCATGTAAACCAA
>CAYXFC010000035.1:0-8297 GCA_964464155.1 uncultured Pseudomonadales bacterium | reverse complement strand
GTTTGTTGTTCAGTTATTTAGTCTAAGAGATTGTAAGGTTATTTCTAAATCTGTTCCTTGCCAACTACCTCTTTCTCCATAATCAAACAACTCATCTAGTCTAAAAGGTTTTTCATCTATTTCGTAAACTGCAATATTGTTACGGCCATATCTAGCTGATGGATGTTCCTTTGAAGCTTTAACTTTGAGAAGTTTATCCCCATGAGAAATTCCCTTGACATCAAGTTGATAAAGAAATTGAGTCCAGTTTTCAAAATAAAGATACATATAATAACTTTTTTCTACTTAATTATTTTTCTTGCAATTTTTGTAACTCTACTTTCTATAGATGGAGGAACTTTAGTACTATGAGTATAAACATAATAAGAATCAGGTAAAGCTATGCTTTTTACCTGACAATCATGATAACTTCCAAAATATGGGACGATAGCATGTAACTCTGGGTTATGCCATCCAGCAGGGTCAATAGCAATCAAAGGTTGTGTTGGTATCTCTAAGCTAATCCATTGGTGTTTTAAACTGAGTAAATCTGGGTAGGCCATAAGTGATACCGTTGTTGTTTGAGGTAAAGTTGAATATCTTATTAAAGCTCGTACTTGGCTAGTAGCAACACTTGCCCTCATACATTCTCCTGGTCTAAAGTAATTACGCGAAAGCTCAAACAAAGATTTTAATAATTTGGTAAATGGCGGTATAACTTCGGAAGATATACCATTAGTAACGATAAATAATTGGAATGGTTCAAAGGACTCTGGAAGTTTACCAAATTCATGTTCCCAGTAAAATCCTGGGTGTTTTAATAGTTCATAAGATAAATCCGGGGGTAGAGGCATAGCTTTAAAATATGCAAAATCATCTTTAACACTTTGAGATTTGATCAACTCGTTTGTCTCACGATATAATTTGGCATCATATCACGATTATTAATTTTTAGGCATTTGTAAATTCCGGTTCCACAAATCCATTAAATTGTTGATAGCCAGTAATTTTACCTTTGTTAAGTTGAGCCATGGTTACCATTATTGTATTCAATAAAAGCTGGTTATTATGTTCAAGTGGATTGCTAGCATCTAGTTCCAAATAGCCAATACCCTGAGTTTGCAGTAGTGGATAAACCCAAAAAGAAAAATAGTCGTAGCAATATTGTAATATAGGAAAGATCTCAGGATTAGTAATTTTGCCAAACTTAGAGAGTCCGGCAGTCAGTCTATGTTCAGCTGCTGTTTGTAAAGATGAGTGGAATCTGACAATCAAATCTGGTAAAAAAGCATATGAGGTAGCCACTTTGGCTATAACATCTTGATCTTGCTGATCAATTGGTTCTTCAGACCTTGTATGAGCAATCAAATTAGTAGCTCTCCATGTTGCTAGACTGTCAATCATTCCTCTTTCTGTAACTGCTAATACTTGGCGGTTACTTTGGGGCCACCATTGAGTATACATATCAAGATATTCATTGGCTCCCTGCTTCATCATAGAATATAGGAACCATTGATTTGTCAGAGGTGAATTTTCTGCTGGATGTTCTAATTGATTTAAATTACGACCAAATTCGAAGTTGTAGTGACCAAGAAAGTTTGGACGATCTGATGGTAAATTCACCCTCAAATATTGCATGGCTGAGGTTTTACCAGTATGGGGGGTACCAATTAAATCAACTACAAAACAACGTTTACCTGCTAATCTTTCGGGTGAAGGAGGCACAAAAATAGGCCAACTTTCAGGTAATGGACCTTCATTAGCGTATTGAGTGACTTCTAATAGTTGTGATTGAATTGGACTAAGTTCTTTGGAAAATCCTAACATAAAATTAATTGCAAAGATAACAAAAAGTGAGTTAAAAGTAAAGCAATTAATTAATCATACTTATTAAATTTTAACTATTCAATTTAGTAAAATTAGTTATGGAGATGTCTTAAAATCTAAAATATTGTTATACTTTTGCTTATGGATTGGATAGGATTTTCACTATTGTCAGTTTTTTGTTTTACCATACTTGGTTTATTACAGCGTATATTAGCAGTCGAGAGTAAAAATCCTAGAGCAACAGCTGTTGTTTTTAATGCCACAGCTGCATTGATTGCTTTGGTAATTTTTATTTTAACCAGCGACGTAAATAAAATTACTTTACCAACAGAAAAAGTTGCCTGGATTTCTATGGGCTTGGCTGTATTTTGCTATGGGCTATTTGAAAGAGGCAGATTTTATGCAGCCAAACTACTTGAAGCTTCAGTTTTGACTACAGTTTTTAATATTACATTACTTATTACCTTGATTGGATCTTTTATTTTGTATTCTGAGACATTAACTGTTAATAAAATATTTGGAGGAGCTCTAATACTGATTGCACTATTTACTGTTTCTTATTCAAAAGGGAACAAACAGAAAATATCAATTCAAGGAATAATTATTAGTATTTCTATCAGTATTGTACTTGGTTTTGCTCAAGTTCTAGATAAAAGAGGAGCCCTATATTTTTCTCCGGAAACCTATAGTATTTTGGTTTGGGTACTACCCATGTTGGTTATTATTTTCCCCTCTATCAAGATTTCCGATCTTAAAAAGGAATTGGTGCGAGCTAAATGGCGAGTAATAGTAATTGCGGCAGCTAATGTGCTTGGCTACCTTTTTACACTTAAAGCATTAACTCTTACTGAAGTCACTAGAGCAATACCCTTGATGCAAACCTCGACACTTTTTACTGTCTTAGCTGGGATTGTAATTCTAAAAGAACGAGATAACCTGGTCAGGAAAATAATTGCCGGAGGATTGGCTTTGGTAGGGGTTTATTTTTTGGTGTAAAAAATTTTGCAAGCATTAGTAAGCGATTTTCGAACAATTTAGACTAGAGTAACAACCATTGTAGTTCAAAATATGCAAGTTTTATTAAATGGCTTGTTTGGTCTTTCAAATTGATATAATGTAAAAATGAAGAGGAAAAAAGTAATAACCATATCTTTTACATTCATTCTTATATTGTTAACTGCTGGCTATGCTTTATTTAAAGTAAGTAAATCTCGCACATTTCAGTTTTTTGGTGAAATTGTGCCACGGGTAGAGACTAACGAAAAAGTTGTAGCTTTAACATTTGATGATGGTCCTACAGAATACACACAGGATGTTCTGAAAACTCTCGAAGAAAAAGATGTCAGAGCGACGTTTTTTGTAATGGGAAGTGAGTTGGAAAAGGAACCTGAAATCGGTAAAGAGATAGCACTAGCAAGGCATGAACTGGCAAACCATTCGTATTCACACCAAAGGATGTGGTTTAAGTCGCAATCTTTTATTGCTGACGAAATTGAGAAGACTAATACTCTTATCAGAGAGGCAGGATATAAAGGAGATATTCATTTTCGTCCACCATCGGGAAAAAGATTTTTGGGTTACCATGGTATTTAAGTCAACATAATATAAAGACAATCATGGTTGATGTAGAACCGGATACGTACGGTTTAGATGTTGATTTTTTTGTTGAATATACGTTAGAAAATACAAAGTCTGGTTCTATCATATTACTTCATCCATTTTGTGAGACCTGTAGTGGTCAAAGAGAAGCAATTAGCAAGATAATTGATGAGTTAAAAACAAAAGGTTATCAGTTCGTAACTGTTTCAGAGCTTCTAACTTACAAAAACAAGTAGAGTTGGTTGAGAGTTGAACCAGAGTTTGCAGGGCTACCAGGATTCGAACCTGGATGAGCGGTTTTGGAGACCGCCATACTACCATTGTATGATAGCCCTAATTGATTTGTATTAAGTATATGGTATTTGGTATTTTGGGAAAACAGAAGGTGGGATTTATACAAAATACGATATACAAAATACTAATCCCAAATTTGTGGACCCGAGGAGGATCGAACTCCTTACCTCTTGTATGCCATACAAGCGCTCTACCAAGTGAGCTACGGGCCCAACCAATACATCTAAGTATTGTACTGAATTTTTCCACCTAGGCAAGACTACAACACATTAGTTATCATATTGCTATGTATCACATTTTCCAACACTGGAAACATCAAGATCATTATCTTTATCGTTATGCGATGGTAGTTTTCCTTTATGCCATCTTAAACGGAATTGTCAGTTTCATTCTGCCAGTTTATTTAGAAGAAACAATTCCTTCGTTAACTATTGTTGGTTTGATTTTAGCTTCATCTTCAATTTGGAATATTGTGACTGATTTTGTTTTGGGACTGGCCAAAAAGTCACCATCTTATCGAGGATTGACTCAATTGGTAGGCATGATTTTATTTGGACTTTTTATCATGATTTGGTTACATGTACATATCGTTACTTTGATTATTGCTACAGTTTTATGGGGAGTTTATACAGAATTATTTACTTTTGCCAATTTTGACTACGTAGTAGTTAGTTCTTGTAAAGAAGATCGAGCGGGGCATTTTGGATTAATGACTAATTTCCGTTCCTTAGGTTTTGCTATAGCTCCAATTATGATTGGAGTGGCTGTAGCTGAGGATAAAAAAATAGCACTTTTTACTGGATTGTTTTTTTCAATCTGTATGATTGTTTTGTTTCAGATACAGCTTTGGCAGAAAAAACTTCCTGATCCAATTATTGTTAAACCTAAAAGACGTAATCTAATTGCTCATCTTAAATTATGGAAAAGTATTGGTCACAAAATGGCAATTTACCTGTGGGTATACTTTGTAAGAGGGGTAGCAGATGGAGTGTTAACTAGCTTTGTCCCGATTTTTGTAGAGATGAAACAAGAACTAAAGTTATATGGGGGGTTTATTGTAGCTGGACTTTCATTACCCACAGCTTTTGTTAGTGGTTATTTTGGATCTTTGGCTGATCGATTTGGAAGAACAAAATTTATTTTGTTAGGTATTTTTATTTCAGCTGTAACTTTGTTATTTTTTGGTTTTGTCAGTAATCCTTATCTGGCAATTATTCTATCTTTGTTTATTGGGGTCGGTTATAGTTTATACTCTCCAGCTTTGGAAGCAGAAATGGGGGAATATGTAGCAAAACATCACAGTCAAGAAGCAGAAGCAGAAAGTGAAAGCGGGATTGTTTATAACCTAGGTTTTATTGTCGGAGCTGGTTTGACTGGTTTGTTGGTTTCAATTTTGGGTGGTTTTGGGCCAGCTTTTGCTATTTTGGGTTTACTTTACGGAGTAGTCGGATTAAGGTTTTGGATTAGAAAATAGGTTTTCTGATATAATCAAAATATATAAGTCTATTTATAATTAACTTACGAATATGTTTAATCTAGAAGATAAATACGCTTTAGTCACTGGATCAACTGATGGGCTGGGGAAAAGAATCATCATACAGTTAGCTAAACAAGGGGTTAATCTTATTATTCATGGTCGAAATGATGATAAAGTTGATGATTTTGTAAATTACTTAAAACTGCAATTTCCTAATATTTTAGTCCAATCAATTATATGTGATTTTAATCACCCAAATAGTATCCAAGGTGCATTTAGTAAATTAAATAAATTGGACATTCTGATTAATAACGCAGGTGTTTGGCTTGAGGGAGATACCATTGATGCAAAACATGAGCAAATGTTAGAGCTTATAAATGTCAACCTTGCTGCTCCAATTCTGGTAATCAGAACTTTATTACCTGTTTTACAAAAATCACCATTTGCTCAGATTTTGAATATTGTTAGTATTGCTGGGGTAGAAATACCAGCAGGATTTTATCATACGACATATTCTGCAACAAAATTTGGACTTCAGGCATTTAGTGAAGCAATGGCTAAGGAATTTGAGAACAAGAATTTACGAGTTATGGGATATTATCCAGGAGGTATGGAAACTAATTTGTTCAAGAAATCTGGACAAGACTACAAACAACACGAACCATGGATGTTTGATCCACAAGAATCAGTTGAAGCTATTTTATTTATGTTAACCCGGGATAAAAAAATAAACATTAAACGAATGGATTTGATTAATCACTTACAAGCTTAGTTGCCTCGTCTTCCAGAAGCTCTTTGGGTATTTTGCATGATAGCAACACGAGATTGTATCCCAAAAGATTTATTAAAATTTTGTTTGGGATTATTTTTTCTAAAACTTTGCAGTTTTTGCTGGAGTTGGGAAGGGAGTTTAGATTTCAAGATTTGAACTTAAAATATAGAATTTAGAACTAAGCAAGTTGATTTATCTATTATTCAATATTCTAAATTATAGGTTATTATTTTAACTTAGTAACTTCTTTATGAGGTGTTTTTGCTTTACATTTGGCACAATATTTATCCAGTTTTAATTTCTCTTCTGTGTTTAATTTATTTCTGGAAGTTATATAATTTCGGGATTTGCATTTAGTACATTGTAGTCCCACCATGATACGAGCGCCGCCTTTTTTTGCCATATGTTTTTATTGTCATTGCGATCCCGACTCGTCGGGAGTGGCAATCTTAAACCTCAATTAATTAAAATATCTGTTTTCAAAACAGAACAAAGGGTATTTTAACAAGAAAAATCGATAAAGTCTATCAAGAGATACTTTCCCAAAACTGAACTACTCCTTTATCAGACAATTCATTAATTTTTGCTCTTTTATATTTTTGCATTTGAGTGAAGACGTTATTTATCTTCAAATTATAAATAAATTTTACCGCTTCTTGTGGATTATCTGGCAAAATCACAGCTCTCCATTTAGTCGCTTGTTTTAACAAAATTTCCTTTTCATTGCTACTGAGATTACTTAAACCGACTAATAATTGGCATTGTTCTTGGCTGGGTACAAGGTGATGTCTTTGTAGAAATTCCAGATTATCTTCTTCTTGTTTACCAATGGGAGCAGTGAGCAACAAGATCACTCCTCCGTTTTGAGTGGGAGTTAGAAGAGCCTTATATGTTTGTTCAGATGGTTTGGTAATTTCAAGTGTGATGGGTTCAGATTCATTAAAAATTTGAGTATATTTTTCTATTGTTTCTTGATTAGTACTGCACAAATGAACTCTAGTGTCCGGTAAATGTTTAACTATATTAGCAAATGAAATAGTGAAAGGATTGAATAGTATAGTGGGTTTGGTGTGTGAAAAAAAGGCTTTTTGGAGCCCGAATCGGGAATCGAACCCGAGACCTCATTCTTACCAAGAATGCGCTCTACCAACTGAGCTATCCGGGCTTCTCACCCGATAAATCGGGATTAGAAGTATATTTTAAATATTCTTAAATCCAATTTTTTAATTTTCAAAATTAAGAACAAGGTATTTTATACTGTTAATGGATGTGCAAGCAAGCACCAGCTCAAACTTTACCCATTATTTTCGATACCCACATAATTATCAATCCCAAAATAAACATTCCATAAGAAGTTAACCATTTTTTCAATGAGGCTTCTTTGCGGATTTCTGGAATCAAATCTGAAGTGGCAATATAAATGAATCCACCTGCAGCTAGACACAATAAAATTGGTTGTAATCCGTTCATAACTGAACCCAAGAAATAACCTAGAACTCCACCCATTAAAGCAGTAAATGCCACTCCTAAATTTGATAAAACTGCCTGTCTTTTGCTAAATCCACTGTGCAGTAAAACTCCAAAATCACCAATTTCTTGAGGAATTTCGTGCAAAATAATTGCTAAACTAGTCGTAATTCCCAAACTAGGGTTAACTAGGAAAGCACCGGCAATTACTAAACCATCAATAAAATTATGAATACTATCACCAATTAGGTTAAGATAACCAAATTCGTGTATGTGACAATTTTGTTTATGACAATGGCGCCAGTGTAAAGTTTTTTCTACCAAAAAAAAGAAACAAAAAGACAAAAGTGTAATTGTTAATGTTTGGTTAATCTCTAACATTTCAGCTGCTTCAGGCAACAGGTGTATAAAAGCACCTCCTAACATGGTACCGGCAGATAAAGAAACCAATAGCAAAAGGATTCTTTGTAAAAAAACAGGTTTGAAAGATAGAGTAATTACCCCCATAAGGGAACTTAAAGAAATCACTAAGGTAGCAACAATAATATAAATTAAAGTTAGCATAATAAGAGAGGAAAAGTTAAATCATCCAAAACTATAAAATCAAAATATTAATTTATTAAAATTGTACTGGAATCCCGATTTGGTCGCGAGTATATCAAAGATGCTCTGATTTGTAGATCAGGATATAATTGACTGCTCATATTGAAATGATAAGTGCTGGGAGTAGGATTCGAACCTACGTAGCCCGAAGGCGTCAGATTTACAGTCTGATGCGATTGACCGCTCCGCCATCCCAGCAAAGAAAACAATGAACTATTTTACCTCTTATCGTTTATTTTTTCACTCCAAATTAATTTTATTGGAGCCGTCCCCGGGATT